>DATLWQ010000241.1:0-4678 GCA_035576225.1 Fimbriimonadaceae bacterium
TCGGAGGCGGTGGTGGTAACCGCGGTGGGTTCGGCGGCGGGCAACCGGTCCAAAGCGACACAGCGCAGGACGACCCCAACGCGATTACGCTGAACTTCGAGGATCAGGATGACCAGTACGGCGACCTCCTCACACAGGTCAATGTCCGCAACCGACTCTTCGGAGCGCAGCAGAACAGTCAAGGCAACACGACCCAGGCCCGCGGGTCCGGCGGCCAGATCGTCAACACCAGGCAGGCGCAGGGCCAGGTGACCATCATCCCCGACCCCAACACCAACAGCCTGATCGTCGTCGGCGACCCCGAGAACGCGGAGATGATCCGCAACGTGCTCGCTCAACTCGATAAGATTCCCGAGCAGGTGATGATCGAGACGATCATCGTCGAGGCGACTCTTGACAAGAGCACCAAGATGGGCGTCGAGTGGAACCTCGTCAACGGCAAGTTCCTCAACAACTCCGGCGTCACCGGGACCGGCAACACCGACTTCGGCCTCCAGACCAACCCGCCCGCACAGGGCTTCCGCTATACGATCGCCGGCGGCAATATCGGCGCATTCCTCAACGCGCTGGAGACGGACGACAAGTTCCGAGTCCTTTCGACCCCGCGCATCTTCACGTCCAACAACGTGCAGGCCGAGATCAACATCAGCCAGAGCGTGCCGTTCATCGTCAGCCAGCGCGAGGACGCAAACGGCAACTTCACGTTCAACTACTCGTTTCAGGACGTCGGAATCGTCCTCACCGTGACGCCTCGCATCACCGCGAACGGCATGGTCACCCTGGACGTCGTGCAGACAGCGAACGACCTCCAAGGCTTTACGACGTTCAACGCCCCGATCGTCAACCAGCGTCAGGCGCAGACCACGGTCAGCGTCAAAGACGGCGACACGATCATCCTCGGTGGCATCATGCGCACCCAGGTTCGGGCGACGACCAACAAAGTCCCGCTTCTTGGGGACATTCCGATCCTCGGCAACCTCTTCAAGTCCGTGAGTAGGCAGAACGAAAAGACCGAACTGCTCGTCTTCCTGACTCCGCACGTAGTCCGCGACCCCGATGAAGCGAGGAAGCTCAAGGACGACGAACTGAAGAAACTCTCCCCCGATAGCCAGAAGAGTTATCAGCAGGTCCGGCCGCCGGTCAAGGGCGGCGGTACCGGCGGTACGACGGGCGGCACCGGAGGGACAGGCGGCGGTACCGGCGGTTCCGGTGGCAACTAGACAGAAATGAACAACAGACTCTCAACAGTACTCGTCATTGTGGCGTCGGTGGCACTCGCTTCGACGTCCCTCGCCCAGCGCGGCGGCTTCCGCGGCGGACAGGACGGCCAACGGCGCGGCGGCTTCGACATGGGCCGCATGATGAACAGCCACGCGGCAC
The DNA here is from genome assembly GCA_035576225.1 of Fimbriimonadaceae bacterium. Lineage (GTDB taxonomy): Bacteria > Armatimonadota > Fimbriimonadia > Fimbriimonadales > Fimbriimonadaceae > JADFMN01. The sequence goes on from DATLWQ010000241.1 coordinate 1,381, forward strand.
TTCTCAGGCGCCCGGACGTCCAAAAGGACATCAAACTCTCCGACCAGCAGAAGACAGACCTCGAAAAGGTCCGCAACGACATGATGGAACAGATGCGGGCGATGTTCAGCAGCGGGCAGAGCGGCGCTGGCGGTGGCACGAACGGCGGTGGCACGAGCGGCGGAGGCGACAACGGCGCGTCCGGAACCCGCAGTGGACGCACGTTCGACCGGTCGAAGATCGAGGAGATGCAGAAGGAGGCTGAAACCAAGGTCGATGCGATCCTGACTCCGGATCAAAAGAAGCGGCTTGATCAGATCCGCATCCAACTCGCCGGCCCCCGGATCGTCGTCGACGACGAGGAGATTGGCAAGCAACTCGGTATGAAGGCCCGACAAAAGATCGATATCAACAAACTGATCCAAGACGAATCGGACGCGAACCGACAGATCTTCATGAAGATGCGAGACAGCACCAATGCGGAGCGCGACGCGTTCATGGCCGAGATTCACAAGAACGACGAACTCCTCAAGACTGAGATCAACAAGATCCTGACCCCGGAGCAGCAGAAGTCCCTGGCCGACATGCAAGGCCCGAAGTTCGAGGCCGACCCTAACTACCGGCCCAGTTTCGGCGGCCGCGGTGGCGGAGGTGGCGGCGGCCGAGGCGGCGGAGCCTAAAAGCATCTTCACCACGAAGAGAAGGGCGTCCCGGTCAAGGCCGGGACGCTCTTTTTCTCGCGATGATCTCCTTCTCGCGCTCGACGGCCACACCGGCGGCGAGTTTCTTGTCACCACACCAGGCCGCCGTGTCAGCGAGCGTTTCCTCCAGGGCCCTCAGCGTCAGGCCGGACTCAAGTGCCGCGCTGTTGTCAGCGCGCAAGTAACCGCATCCAGATCCGTCAAAGGAAGGGAGCAAAGGAAAGTCCATCCAGGGCCCGAGCCCCTCGCCTTCAAGGATCTTGGGATCGATCCATACGGGCGTCGCCACGTTTCCAAATCCAGCCGTCCCTTTCTCGACGAATTCGCGAAATCCCATGGCAGGCGACGGGCCAGCGACGTTGAAAGTACCCCCCTTGCGGCTTTCGAGCAGAGTGACGCAAAACTCTCCAAGGTCTCGCGCATCGATCCACTGCACCGGACTGTCGGTCAAGTCCGGCACGACAAACTTTGCCGCCGCAGAAAACCGCTGGGCCCAATGGGTGAATCGGTCCGTGTAGTCGTAAGGTCCGACAACTAGACCCGGCCGGAGGACGGTGGCGCGCTCGGCAAAGGTCTTGCGAACGCGCTCCTCGCACATTGCCTTCAACCCTCCGTACGTTTCCGCGTTGATCTCTTCAGTAGTCGGATCTGACAATTTCAGAACGTCGTCCGCCTCGTTCAGCGCCTCGGCATCCGCATCTCGGTACACCGAGATTGACGAAACAAAGAGGTACTGGTCGCATGATCCAGAAAGCGCGTCGCAAGAGAGCCCCACGAACCGCGGCACATAGCCGCACGTATCGACCACGGCGTCCCACCTGTGCCCTTCCAACAGAGCGAGGTCGTGCTCCCTGTCCCCCGTAACCTGCCGTGTGCCGTCCGCAGGGCCAGACTGGGTCTTGCCCCTGTTAAAGAGCGTGACCTGATGTCCGCGAGCCACAGCAGACTCGACGATGTGTCGCCCGACGAACCTCGAACCGCCAATGACCAGGACTTCCACAGGTAGGAAATATACCGGCACAAATTAGTCGGCCCCCGACCGCAAGCGGTGGGGGCCTTCGTGTGTGGGAGGAGGAAGTAAAACCTCTACTTGGCGACCGGCTCGCCGACTCCACTACCCACTTGGATCGGCAGGCCCCTACTCATATATTCGCCAAAGCCGCCTGTAACGTTGCATAGGTTGCAGATTCCGTGCCGGTTGAGCACCGTGGCTGCAACCCGGGACCTGCCTCCGCTACCGCAGTAGACGGCAATTTTGCGGTCGGTCGGCACTTCGGCCGTCCTCTCTGATAAATACCACAGGGGAACGTGGATCGATCCCGGCACGTGACCTTCGGCGCGCTCGCGGTCAGACCGGACGTCCAGCAGCACACCGTCAAACCCGTCCATCGCGGAAGCCGGAACCGAGGGGATCGTGCCCAGTTCGCCCGTGTACGAGGAAAAGACCTCGTTGCCCACCCAACCGGTCACGTTGTCGAGCCCGATCATCGCAAGGTCGTAAGTGGCCTGCTCGGCCTCCTCGAGCGTTTCTGCGATCAGAATGATCGGTCTTTCATAACTGAGCATCCAACCGGAATAGGTCGTGAAGTACTTGTTGAGCGGAATATTGATCGTGCCGCGAATGAAGCCGAGACTGGCGACGTCGCCGTCTCGGACGTCGACGACCTGTGCGTCAGTACCGACAGCCTTGATCACGCCCTCCGCGTCAAGCCGCTTGGGCGTCTTGATGCCGTTGAGGAGGGCGGGCCCCTCCTTGTTCAACTTCTTCATCATGGCGAAGTACTTTGGTGGGTCTGGTTGCCCCGTAAGGACTTCGTCGACAAACTCCTGTTCTGACTTCACCTTGAACGCCCAGTTCGCGGCCTTCTCATAGCCGAGCGAAGAGACAGGCACGCCGCCGAGGCTCTTGCCGCAGGCTGAACCCGCGCCGTGGCCCGGCCAGATGATGAGCCCGTCGGAGTGGTGCGAAAACCGCTGCAACGAACCGTACAGTTGGCGACCGCCCGCCTCCATCGTGCCCTTGATGTTCGCTGCACGCTCGAGCAGGTCGGGCCGCCCGACGTCGCCGACAAAGATGAAGTCACCGCTGAAGACGCCCAGAGGCTGGTCGCTCGCGGGCTCGTCGGTGAGGATGAAACTTATGTGCTCGGGCGTGTGCCCCGGCGTCGCGACCACGTCCAGCCGGACGTTCCCGATCCGGATCGTGTCGCCGTCCTTGACCAGTTTCGCACCGGGCCCGTTTGCGAACAGGTACTTCCAATCGGCCGTCCCTTCGTCGCTGAGGTACATCGTAGCGCCTGTCCTCGCCGCCAGTTCGCGCGTGCCGCTCAGGTAGTCGGCATGGATGTGAGTCTCCGTCACCGCCGTGATCTGGAGCCCTTCGCGCTGTGCCTCTTCGATGTACTGGTCTGCGTCACGGTTGGGGTCGATCACGACCGACTCGCCCGTTGCGCTACATCCGATGAGGTAGCTGGCCTGCGCGAGTTTTTCGTTATAGAACCTCTTGAGAACCATCGCCTTCTCCTATGCCTTCGCCCTTGTTTTGTTCCAGGGCATCGTCCCCAGGATCGTGCCCATCAGACAGAAGCCAGTGGTTCCCGCAGTCAAGAGCCCGAATC
>DATLWQ010000242.1:0-4403 GCA_035576225.1 Fimbriimonadaceae bacterium
GTAGTGACGTCCACCCACTGCCTGCGCCTTCTGGGGCCACATGTCCTTCATCCAACTGAGGTGATCGACGTGGTGGATATAGAAGTCGTTGAAGCAGCCGCCGCTCGCCCAGAGGAAGCTGTGGAACCGCCTGATGTGGTACTCGAGGTGGGTCATGTCGTCCGGCTTGGGCAGAGAGAACGCCGATCCCGCCGGACCGTGCATGCGATAGCCCCGCATAAGAATAATGTCGCCGATCGCGCCGTCTTTGATCCGGTCGTGAAGTTCCTCCATGCCGGTGCAATGCCGTGACATCAGGCCGACGCCGACCTTCATGTCTTTCGCCATCGCCTGCTTGTTCAGTTCCAGCATCCGCCGCGCCGCCGGGCCGTCGACCGCCAGCGGCTTTTCCATGAAGACGTTGATCCCCAACTTGATCGCATAGGTGTAGTGCACCCACCGGAACGCTGGCGGAGTCGTCAGGATGACCACGTCGCCTGGACGCAGCACGTTCATCGCGTGCTGATAGGCGTCGAACCCGAGGAACTTGCGGTCGTTCGGCACATCCATCTTGTCGCCGATCGCACGTTGGAGGTTGTCGAAACTGCTGCTGAGCCTGTCCTCGAAGACGTCGGCCATAGCGATCAACTTGACCTTCCCGCCCTTGGCACTCACCGCGTTGACCGCTGCTCCACTCCCACGACCGCCGCATCCGACCAGCGCCACACGGATCGTGTCGTCGACGCTGTTGTGGAACCCCTTGGCAACGCCCGGGAGCACCGAGGCCGCCGCGACGCCTCCCGCCGCCGCTAGGAACTGTCGTCTGGTCGTCGTGGTCTTTTCGTTGGTCATCTGGTCGTTGCCTCTACGTCCTATTATGACGATTCAGAGGGTGGCGGGCATCGGCTCCTGCCTGGGTAACTTCAGCACATGATCGCTTATTCGGACTTTCGGGACGCTGCGCTCGTGCTGCTCGACGAGACGTTCGTCGGAAAACCCGAGGGACAGGACTACACCTGGATCGTCGAGCATGAAGGAGGTGGCCTGATCGACACTCTGGCTGCTCTTACCGCCAATGAGGCGAGCCACAAACCGACCACGGATACAAATTCGATCGCCTCGCACGTCAACCACCTCCGACAGGCGCTTGCCTGGACCAATGCCGTGATTCGTGGCGAGCCGACGACCGGCGACTGGGAGGCAACCTGGCTGGTGCAAACCGTCGACGCCGCCAGGTGGGACGAGTTGCGCGCAGACCTTGAACGCGAATATCGTGAATTGAGAGAGCACGGAGCACAGTCCGAATCGCGGCCCGACAAGGAGTCGATGCTGGGCATGATGGTCGTCCCAGCACACGCTCTCTACCACCTCGGAGCAATCCGACAAATCATGAAGTCTGCCCGGGCCGCCAAGGCCTAATCCCGGGCCAGGCCCTCGGAATTTCAGTTGCCGACGACCTTGCCGTCGATCATGACCTTCGACTCGACGATCTCCATCTTCTTGAACTTCCACTCGCGACCGATCCTAACCCAGGTGTCTTTCGTCTTTGCGATGAGTTCGAACTTCTGAGCCTTGCCTGCTTGTCCTGTTGGCATCATGCCTGTAAAGTGTCCGTCGACGATCGCCACAGCCGTTTCGCCATGGACCTTGACGCTCAGAACCTTGCGCGGCCAAGTGATACCGTCAGCGGCGAGCAACTGCTTGGTCCGTTCGATCATCGTGTCACGGTCGATCGCCTTGCCGCCCGGCTCCATGCCGACGGCAGTGAAGTCGTCGGTCATGTACTTGTAGGTCGGTTCGAGGTCCTTCTTCTTCCAGGACTTGGCGAAGAACGCGTAGTTTTCTTCGAGTTGCTTGCGCACGCACTTAGTCGGCCAAGCAAAGGCTGAAGCAGCAATGAGAGCGACTGTTGCGAAAATGATGGGTCTGTTCATGATGGTTGTCCGGGCATAGTCGTAACCTCGATCTTGAGGAACGAGATCCTTCCGTCGCTGATCTTCAGTTCGTCACGACCCTTCATCGGGCCGGGCATCGCGTCGGACGTGCAGGTCCAATAGGCGACGAGTGCGCCGTTCTCGGTCGTCACCTGGTCGACCTTCAGCAGAAAGTCGGGCGGGCGCGGCTGCCGCACCATCTCGTTGACGCGGGCTCGGATCGCGTCGATCCCCCTGTGCGTCTGTGGCGGGCCGTTGAACGGCTCGACGAAGGTCGCGTCGGCGGCGAAGAGCCCGATCAGGTTCTCCTTGCCAGACTCACCCGCCTGCATCGCCGCATACATGCCCTGTATGACTTGCTTGTCTTGTTCAGTTACTGTCATTGGTAGATCCTTCTGTTCTGATATAATTCACGTGCTTTGAGGTTGTCCGAGGAGACGCTGGTCGAGCTTCGCTCAGTCGTGAAAAGGCTACAGGCGCACGAAGGCTCGGTGCCCTTCCAAGACCTCGTGGCCCTGGGTTCGCAGCAGGCGCTTCGCGAGGAGCGCGTCACGCTCGACCTCGCCGCCACAGAAGATCTTGGCGCGCCGCTCGTCATCCTACATGACTCCTCAACGACTCCGCACATTGAGGGGCTCACACCCCGCGAGACCGAAGTCGCCACACTCGTGGCGCAGGGCCTCAGCAACAAGGAGATCGCCGATCGCCTCTTTATTTCTGTGCCCACGGTCAAGGACCACGTGCACAATATCCTCACTAAGACAGGGCTCGCAAGCAGGTCCGCCATAGCGGCAAGGTCGCGGCGCCCGTAGTCCATGTCAAGAGTGTAGCGCGGGCGTCGCCAGTCCGCAATCCATCAAAAGTTGGGATTTCCACCCACCCGCGCCACGTCAACGCGTGCGGGATTCCTCGAAACTGCCAGGTGCGCCTCCGCCCCGGCTGGTAGCATCTTGGGGACATGCTCGGACTTGTCCTCGGCCTGCTCATTTCCAGAACGCCAGCATCGGAGACGAACCTCAACGTCTTCGCCGCGGCGTCGCTTAAGGAGGCCTTCACCGACCTTGCCGAGCAGTACGAGGCCTCCCGCCCGGGCGTGGAAGTACGGCTGAACTTTGCGGGTTCACAGACCCTCGCAACTCAGATCTCCCACGGTGCCCCCGCCGATGTCTTCGCGAGCGCAGCAGTCAAAAACATGCGCGACATCGACTACGCCAAGGACACCTACCGCGTGTTCGCGCACAACGAACTCGCCATTGCCGTTCGGAAGGGATTCTCGGGGTTGAAGTCGCCGCGCGACCTCGCAAAGGCAAATGTCATCGTGATCGCGGACCCCGCCGTCCCAGTCGGGCACTACACAGAGTCTTTCTTCAGCAAAGCACGGGCCTCGTTCGGCGACCCGTGGCTAAAGACCGTGCGCTCGCACGTCGTTTCGCGCGAAGCCGACGTCAAGGCCGTCCTTGCAAAGGTCAAACTCGGCGAAGCCGATGCGGGAATCGTCTACGTCAGCGACGTAGCGACTGCGAAGGGCACAGTCCAACTGGTAACGATCCCGGACGAATTCAACGAAAACGCCGACTACCCGGTGGCGGTTCCAGAAGGCGCGGCGCACAGCGACGAGGCGAAGACATTCATCGACTTCCTCTTCCGAATTTCGTCTCAGAAGACTCTCGAAAGGAGCGGGCTCGTTTCAGTAACGCGTGCGGTGCGCTCCATCATGGTCGGCAAGACGCGCGTGCAACTTCCGCTTTCTTCCAAGTACGCGAAGGCAACCGTCAAGACAGACGGCGGACGTATCACACATACGGGAGTCCTCGTGACGGCGCTGCCGGAGGTCAAAGACGCAAAACGCGCGACGTTCGTCGGGGCTGACGGGCGCAGGCAGACGGTCACGGTGGCCGACCTGGCTGCAAGTAGGGCCGTGCTGGTGCGCTCGACCGACGGCAACTACCGACTGATCGCACCGGGCCTCGGCCGGGAGACTTGGATCAATTGGATCCGAAGAATCGAACTGCAGTAAGGGCCTGGGCATTCACCGGCGGTTCGCTCCTCCTCGGCGCTCCGCTGCTCCTGCTCGTCGGCCTCGCGATCGTCGCGCTCTTCTTCGGCACGCCGCCCGGTGAAGTCTTCGGCCAACTCCACCACGAGACTGCCAGGCTTGCCATCTTGCTCAGTCTCAAGACGACGCTGGTCAGCCTTTTCGTGATTGTCGTGTTCGGCTTCGGCGTCTCTCTGGCGATCCTCCGCGCGCCAACGTGGCTTTCCGGCTTCCTCGAAGTTTTCGTTACGCTGCCCGCAATCATGCCGCCTTCGGTCGCGGGCATCGCGCTTCTCCTGGCGTTCGGCCGACAAGGGCTCCTCGGCGCCTCGTTCGACGCTATGGGCGTGCACATCGCGTTCACGCCCATAGCCGTGATCATGGCTCAGACTTTCGTCGCCGCACCGTTCTTCGTGCGCGCGGTGGCGAACGGGCTGCAGGCAGTCGACCCCTCG
>DATLWQ010000243.1:0-5875 GCA_035576225.1 Fimbriimonadaceae bacterium
GACCGCGATCGACATCAACACCGGCAAACAGGTCGGCACCAAGTCTCTGAGCGACACGATCCTCAAGACCAACCTGGAAGCCGCCGACGAGGTCTGCAGGCAACTCCGCCTGCGCGACATGGGCGGCATCATCGTCATCGACTTCATCGACATGGAGGAGGCGGCCAGCCGCAAGAAACTGCTCGACCATTTCACGGCTGTGCTCGCACGCGACCGCGCGCGCACGCGCGTCGGCCGCGTCTCATCGCTCGGCCTCGTCGAGATCACGCGCAAACGGACCGGCGAGAGCGTGACCGAGGCCATCACCAACGTCTGCCCGATGTGCGAAGGCCGTGGGCGCATCGCCTCGGCCGACACGGTCGGCCTCTGGATAGAGCGCGAAATGCGCAGACGTCTGCACGAGCAGGGCAACGCGTTCATGGTCGAGTGCCACCCTGCGGTCGTCGAGAGCCTCATCGGTGCGGACGGCGAGTCCATCGAAGAGATGGAGCACGAACTGAAGCGAGGGCTCTACATCCGTGCGAACTTCGACTTCGGGTTCGAGGAGTTCGAGATCGACACGGGCACCATCGAGGAACTGGACAAGGAGGCGATGGGCTATCGCCGCGCGCAGGTCCTGGAGTGCAACGTGCGCAGTTCTGCCGATGAGACGTCGGACAAGGCGATCGGCTGGACCGATTCCGGCTACTACGTGGAACTGCTCAGTGGCAGTGAGTTCGTCGGTCAGCGCGTCAAGGTCGTTCTGCAGGACATCCGGCGCGCCTTCGCCGTGGGCGATGTAATCGTCCATGGCGCCGTGCGGGCTGGGTAGGAGTTTGGGAGGAAAGCGTCGTATCCGTCATTGCAGCCCAGGCCAAATCAACAGGCTTGCTAACTGAGGTTGACATTCGCCTGGGGGGGGGGTATGTTCTTGTTATGGCAGTCAATTTAGGAAGAGTTGTAAACAGCGTTGTCGGAGTAGTTATGGTCGCGTCTTGTGCCTTACTTGCACCAGGCAACGGACTCGCAAGCGGACCATATGATCCCTTGCCCACGTGCGTCGACTGCGTTCAAGACTACAAACTGTATCGAAAAGACCACTGGGAGCTTTCGACGTTCTGCACGCTTTTGGATCCGTCTAAGCCGTTTTATCTCTTTATCAGAGAGTGTGATCACTACACATGTGTCAATGGCACCAAATGGGTAGAAGCCCCAGGCTATGTTATGTGCGTCGACTCGACGGGTACACCTGAAAATCCGTGCCCCTATGGGGTAGGTTGCGCGCCCTAATGGCTCGGACTAGTGACAGAGGATTTGCGAAAGACATCTCTGCGGGGTTCACTCTAATTGAGATCCTCGTGGTGATCACCATTGTGTTGATACTTCTCGGGCTGATCATGCCTGCCCTCATGAGAGCCCGCACTGATGCCTACATCGCGGCTGACACCTCCAACCTCCATCAAATAGGCTTGGCGCAAGCCATTTACCAGGATTCTTACGGCGAGCAAGCCCTCTCACTGTCTTCGCTGATCGACTCGGGACTCCTGGACAAGAAAGTTGCCGTCTCTGGGAGGGACTCCACAAAGAAGGGACTTGCATGGGAACTCTCCGAGCGAATGGGATATAACGGTGGCAAGGACGGTCTCGCTCAGGATAGGAAATACAGAATCAGTTATATCGCTTGGGGCGGGGCGCTCAGGTTCAAGGCGAAGAGAATCGACAATTTGCCCGAAGGAAGCAAGAACTTCGGTTGGCTCATTTCGTTGATACCGAGCGATTTGTCGGCCAACGTTACGAGCACCTTCGAGGATCACCGGTACCTTCGCTTGACAATGGAGGGTTCCGTCTTGAGGAGGCCCGCCGAGGGAGTGTTTGATGATGGAACCCTTCGAGGCTCGTCGCCCATTTTCTGCTACATCGACTGTGACTCTGCATGCAAAAAGAAGTTACTAAGTCCCTGATTTACCTCGGACTGCTAGTCTTTCTCCGGGGCGTAACGTATTCAATCCTGTTGTCAATGGCACCGGAAGCCAGAGGGCAGAGCCTGGCGTCCGTGCTCGGCGTCGCATTCCTTATAGGCGCATGCTGTCTCTTCTTCTGGCACTTTGTATTCAAGAGTGAAAGGTGGATCGTGCCCTTGGTATCGGGATTTACAGGACTTGTCGCTTGTGCGTTCCTCCTAATGCAGTATCTGCTGACTGGCTATTGGCCTGGCCTTGGTGCTGCTGCGATCGCGCTCGGTATCCAGTTTCTCAACTGGGGCTTGCTTGGTCTCGTGTCGAGCCTGATTAGTCTTGTCCCGTACAAACTGGTTGAAAGATCGCGGTAATTCGGCCAGTCGGCGGTTGCCCTCGCCTTTGAATCGGCAAGCGCGTGAAAGTCGTGCTGCAGGACATCCGGCGCGCGTTCGCCGTGGGCGACGTGATCGTGCACGGCTCGGTCCGCCCGGCGTAGTCGGGAGTCGGGAGGTTTTCCGAATTCTTGGCCCGCATCGTGCTAGAATCCACAAAAGAAGGATATGAGGTCTGGGGGTTCGAGGCACAAGACCGTCGGCAACATGGTCTTTGCAGGGGTCGCGACGTTTGCCGTCGGGCTCTTTCTCACGATAATGTCCTTCCTGCTGCTGACGCCGGTCGGCATCATTTTCGGCTTCCTGCTGATTCCCGCTGGCATCCTCCTGGTCGTGATCGGGCTCGGCGCCGGATGGAGCGAAGCCTTCGGCGATCCGCGCAAGAAGCCGATCCAACGGGCATACGGGATCTACGTCATCGCGAAACTCATCGTGGACAAGCGCAGCGAGCCAGTGATGGATCCGGAGGCGCTCGACCCGAGCGAACTGCGGTACCTCGTCCAGATCGACCTTAAGGACAATAAAGGAAAGAAGGAGTTCGAGACGTCCGGCGAGGTCTTCAACCAAGTGGGTGAGGGCATGGACGGCGACATCGTGTATCAAGGGCGCTGGCTCAGCCAGTTCACGTTCCGTCCCAAGACCGACCACCAGATCGGCGAAGACCCGTTCCGTTCGGGACGGCTCTAGCAGCGGTGGCACAGGCAGGGGGGCAGGCTCCATAATGGACTGGTGCCAGAAATAGCCTCGATCTGGAATGAGGTGCTCCCCGAAATCCGCGACAGCGTCACAGGCGCCGGACTCTGGGCGGCGCTGAACGCCTGCAGACCGATCGCCCTGGAGGACGGAGTCATCGTGCTCGGCCTGCCACCGCGGGCGAACGAACTCGCCGGGCACCTGAGGCTCCCGGCCGCCAGGCAGGCGATCGAGACGGTCGTGGGCCGCGCCCTCTCGAGCAAGGTGACGGTCAGGATCATCGACGGCAACACGATCGAGGATTGGGAGTACGCCAAGGAGCGCGACGTCGTCAAGAGACGGCTCCAGGAGCAGGCGGTCGAGCGCGCAAAGGCGGAGGCGAAGGCCGGCGGCGGATGGGAGGCGCTCTACGAGAGGCTGAGCAGGCGCTACGCCGAGACGCCCCAGCGCTCGCTTCCCCAGAACAGGGCCAAGTTCTTCATGGACGCCGTCGAGATCGTCGCCGATGCCCTGATCGAGACCCCGATCACCGACGACCTTGCCGAGCGCAACTTTGCGCGGTGCATCGAGCGCATCGCGCAGTACAGCGAGATCCCCAGCGCCCTGGTAGCCGTCAAGGTGCTGGAGAAGGCGTTCGACAGGTGAGCGCGACGTGCGTCGTGCTGGGCTCGGGGACCAGCAACGGGGTTCCGACGCCGGGCAAAGCCTATCCGCCGGGCTTCCTAGACAACCCGAAAAACCACCGAACGCGTCCCTCGATCGTGCTGTGCGGGCCCGAAGGCAACGTCCTCGTCGACTGTGGCCCCGAGATGCGGCTGCAACTCCTGCGCGAAGGGATCGGCTCAATCGCTGCGTGCATCGTCACGCACACCCACGCCGACCACATCATGGGAATGGACGACCTGCGCACGTTCTGCAAACGCAGCGGGCACGACATGCCGGTCTACACCGCGCCGAGATACCAAGAGGACATCCGCAGGATCTTCGCGTACGCGTTCAAGGAGGTGCCAGACGAGGTCTGGGTGCCGCGCTTCGATCTTCGCAACGTATCGCCTGTGCTCGAACTGTGCGGAATGTCGATCAAGACGTTCTGGGTCGAACACGGCGACATGCCCGTGCTTGGACTGCGCCTGGGAGGCTTTGCCTATGTCACCGACGTCAGCAAGATTCCCGAAGAAGTTGTCCCCACCGTCTCGGGCCTCGACACACTGATCCTGGACGCGGTGAGGTACCGCCCCCACCCCAACCACTTTCACTTCGAGCGCGCGGTCGAAGTCGCGCTCGCGCTCGGCGCAAGGCAGACGTACTTCACGCACCTGAGCGACGACTACGACCACGACGAGGTGAACGCCTCGCTGCCGCCAGGGATCGCCCTCGCCTACGACGGACTGAGGATCGAAATCCCTTGAATACGCCGCCACGCACCGAAAGCCGACGAGACGAAATAAGGGCCGATTCTCAGGGGTTGCTCTAGGTTCTCAGGTTCAAATATCTGACAAAAAGGTGCAGGTTGGGGGTGCAGATCACTGTGAGAACTACCAGAATGTGGAATAGACCTCGTTAGAGGGGCCTTGACCGCAGGCATTACGTAATGCAGAGGATCGTAGCCGGACTGATGGCATTGACGGCGATGGGAGCCAGCATATTGGCGCACGTCGACCCTTTGACGGTCGTCGTGCGCGGTGGCATCGCACTGGTGGTCGGCTTCATGCTGACCGGCCTTTGGACGATGATCGTCATGCCGCAAGCAGAGAAGCCGAAGAAGCACAAAGCGGAAAAGGTAGAGTCTGACGAGAATGTCGAGGATGACGACGAGGAACAGGAGGAAGCCGCTTAGCGGCGAACACCGCCCATGCCAATGACGGCAGACCAACTCCAGCGCACGTGGGTGCAGTTCAAGGTCTACAAAGACCCGGACGCCCGCGTCTCCCTCATTGACCACTATTCCTACCTCGTCAAGATCACGTCCGGCCGCCTCGTGACCAACTTCCCTGGCGGCGTCGACCGGGACGACCTGATTTCAGCAGGGGTCATCGGACTGATCAAGAGCGTGGACCAGTACGACCCCACGCGCGACGTAAAGTTCGAGACCTACGCGATCGCCCTCATCCGAGGCGCGATCCTCGAAATGCTCCGCGACGAGGACTGGGTGCCCAGATCCATCCGGGAAAAGATGAAGGCCGTCGACCGTGCCCAGCACCGCCTCGAGCCGACCCTGCACCGCCCCGCGACCCCCAAGGAGATCGCCGAAGAGGCGGGCATGGCGGAGGAAGAGGTCAACGACATGCTCTTCCGCATGGGCCGGACTAACGTCTTCAGCCTGGACGACGTCGTCGGTTCTAGCAACGACGGCGACGACGCGATCCACTTTGTAGACATGCTCGTCGACGAGGGCGCGAGCCCCGAGGGCGAGATGGAGGGCCGCGAACTGCGCAGGATGCTCGCCGCGGGCGTCGATAGGCTCCCCGAGCGAGAGCGGCTCGTGATCGGGCTCTACTACTTCGAAGGACTTACGTTCAAGGAGATCGGCAAGGTTCTTGGCGTGAGCGAAAGTCGTGTGTACCAGTTGCACACGCAGGCGATGGGCCGGCTCCGGACCTTTATGCAGGAGCAAGGATCGGCCCAGATAGCATGAGGTGGAGAGATGGGACAGTTCGAAGGAGTCAACCGGGTCTTCCGCTCCGAACTCAACGCACCGGTCGAACGGGCGATCCAGGTCGATAAGACCGACAAGGACAGGCAGCGCGAGGAAAAGGACGAGCGCCGCGAAGATCTACCCGAGGACGTCGTCGAACTGCACGACGAGCCGGAGAGCGAGGGCAAGCCTGCCAAGAAGAAGGACGCCAGGCCCGC
>DATLWQ010000244.1:0-6256 GCA_035576225.1 Fimbriimonadaceae bacterium
GGGAGGCGTCGTGAACCTGCTGACGGGCTCTAAGGAAGATCTGTTGCCGCACCTGGCAAGGCACATGGACGTCAACGCGCTCGACTATCGCGATGGTGACGAGGAAGCGGCTCAATCGCTCGTGGAACAGGGCGCGGAGAACGTCAAACGAGTGCGCATTGGCCAGCGAATGAGCCGTGCCGGCTGGCTCAGCGACAAGGCACAGGGGCTGGGTTGGATCGAGCGGTTCGTTGAGACGAAGACCGTCTGGCACCCGGTCGGCGTCTGACCGCCTAGGGTGCGTCCTTCCTTTCGTCCTTGCCTTGTGTTCCGTGGACGTAGAGTTTGATGCCTCGCGAGGCGAGGATCGATCCGATCCCGGACATGACGATCAGAAGGACGACCTTCGTCGCAACGTTGAGGGCCTGGGAGACCATTTTGTTCGTGTCGAGGGCGGTGCCGGGCTTGATTCCGACGGCGGACTCGGGCGACTGGGAGAAGAGGTCGCGGGCTAGCGCGAAGGTGAAGACGATGAGTGCGACACCGCCCAAGAAGGTCAGCAGGCCGATGACGATTCCGGCCGGTTCGCGACGCCGTTCAGCCAAGAGTTGGACTCCGATCTGGCAAAGTTGAAAGTTCGACCCTCACGCCGCGCACCTGGGCCTATGATACCGTTCGCCGGGGCGGCCCTCAACCTTCCGGCGGAGTTGACAAGAGTAGGCGCCGACCGCATCGCCCTCGACAGGTCGGCGCCTTTGACTCATTGAGGTTTCGCGGCCTCCGCTCCGAATGGTGTGGTTTGGCTCGATGAAGGCCTTTTCCGGCACCGCGAAACTCTGGTTTGGTCAGTCGGACGGCATCCGCTTGCGTCGGCGCCATCCATCGGTGTATCGAAGCTGCGCACGTCTTTGACTACGGCGTCTTGAACGCACACAGCGCTCATGAGTTAGAAGTTATCTTCTTCGATTCCTCCTACAGCGCATGGCTGTTTCTTGCTAAGGCCTACGTGGTTAGCTGACGGGTTAGGGCCCAAGAAAAGCCCTCTGTCCTCGCGGACGGTTCACCCCAGAGGTCGGGTCCCCCGCTGTCGATCTCTCGACATTAGGCCTCGGAACCGGATCGAGCATGCCCAATCCAGCACTTATTATACAGGCTCCGCGTGCCATTTGTACGCCCGGCGTGCACATTTTTGTTGTTAGCGTCACCGGTCGGGACCGACTCAGGGAAAGTAAGATCGAATTTGAGTTTGACTTTGGATCCCTTATTGCAATGACCAAGACCCTGCGAACCGTCCTTGTTGCGCTGGCCGCGCTGTGTGTGTGCGCGGTCGCTTCGGGCGAGGGCCAGACGACCGACTTGGTCGTCTGGGGGATGCAGCTCGGGCCGAACGACCAGGGGATGGACGCGGTAATCAGGCGGTTTGAAGAGTCGCACCCCGGCGTCACCGTCCACATGTTAGGCATGGGTGCGGGACGGATGAACCCGCAGAAACTGATGACGGCGATCGTCGGAGGCGTGCCGCCGGACATCGTGCTCCAGGATCGGTTTTCCGTTCCGGACTGGGCGCACCTTGGCGCGTTCGAGCCGCTCGACGACCTGATCTCACGGGACGAGGGGAAGGATGCCAACACTCCGACGGCCGAGCAGTACTACCCGGCGCCATGGAGCGAGTGTCACTACGAAGGGCACCAATATGGCATCCCGTGGATGGCGGACACGCGAATCTTGTATTGGAACCGCGCGGTATTCAGACAAAAGGCGAACGATCTTCGCAAGGCCGGCCTCGACCCCGACCGCGCACCGCGGACATGGAGCGAACTGCTCGCCTACAGCAAGGTACTTACAGAGTTCAACCCTGACGGCACCTTGAAGCGTGCAGGGTTCATGCCGAACTTCGGCAATTCGTGGCTCTACTTGTACGCGTTCCAGAACGAGGCGTCGTTCATGTCGCCCGACGGCAAGACTTGCACGCTGAACACGCCTGCTTCGCGCGAAGCGCTGCAGTTCATGTACGACGGGTACCAGATCTGCGGAGGCTATGCAAACGCCGAGAAGTTCCGCGCCTCGTTGCGCGGCAACGAGTCTGATCCGTTCTTCACGGGCCAGGTCGCGATGAAGATCGACGGCGACTGGATCATGCCCGGGTTCATCCTCTACGCGCCGAAATTGGACTTTGGCGTCGCGCCACCGCCAATTCCCGACGACCGCTATTACAAGCGCGGTCGGTTCAAGGACGTCAAGGACCGGTACATCACTTGGACCGGCGGATTCTGTTGGGCGATCCCAAAGGGCGCGAGGCACCGCGATCTCGCCTGGGAGTTCATCAAGCATGTCACTTCGACGAAGATGCGCATGTTGGAGATGAGCACGTTCGCAGGTATCGAGCGCGAGCGCGGACGTCCCTATGTGCCTCGTCCCACCGCCCAGATCGAGACGAACAAGGAGGAGATTGCGGCATTTATGCCGAAGACCGGCAACATGCGCGCCGCCAGCCAACTGCACATCGCGATGATGCCGGTCGCACGGTTTAGGCCCTCGACCTTTGCGGGGCAGCGACTTTGGGACGAGCACGTGCGAGCGACGGACATGGCTTTGCTCAACGTGATGTCGATCAATGACGCCTTGCAGTCGGGGCAAGATCGCGTGCAGGACTACCTCGACGAAGTCAACAACCGCGACAGCCTTCCGGTGGCGGACCTCACGATTCCGTCGGTGGTCGGCGGGGCGGGGTTCCTGCTCGGCGTGGTGCTGCTCATCGGGTGGTACAAGCGGCAGAGACTGGGCAAACTCGCGCGGCACGAGGCCAAGTGGGGGCTGATCTTCGTCGCGCCGTGGGTCTTCGGTTTTGTCGTACTGACCCTGGGGCCGATGCTGGCCTCGCTGTATCTGAGTTTCACGCAATACAACATCTTCGACGCGCCGCACTGGACCGGGATGACCAACTACACGACCATGTTCGGCAAGGATCGCGAACTGATCACGAAGTCGTTTATGAACGTGCTTTATTTGGGAGGAGTAGGGGTGCCGCTCGGGCTGGTGACGGGACTGGCTACTGCGATGCTGCTCAACGCGGGGGTGCGCGGGCTACGCTACTACCGCACGCTCTTCTATCTGCCCAACGTCGTGCCCGGCATCGCGAGCATCATCCTGTGGCTGTGGATCCTGAATGCCGACCCATCGCGCGGGATGATGAACTGGGTTTGGCAGCACACGCTGACTCAGTGGTTTGGGACGTTGCCGCCGGCGTGGATCGCCTCGGAAGCGTGGGCAAAGCCTGCTTTGATCACGATGGGGCTGTGGGGCGCGGCGGGAGGCATGATCCTTTGGCTCGCGGGGCTGAAGGGGATCCCGAATCAACTCTATGAGGCCGCCAGCATCGATGGCGCGAGCGCGATCCAGCAGTTCTGGTCGATCACAGTGCCGCAACTGAGCCCGCTGATCTTCTTCCAGACGATCATCGGAGGCATCGGAGTTCTGCAGACGTTTGACAACGTATACGTCGCCCTGAACGGGCAGGGGACGGGCCCGAACGACTCGTTGCTTGTGCCTGTCTACTACCTCTTTCAGCACGCGTTCTACTACTTCAAGTTGGGTTATGCGAGTGCGATCGCATGGATGATCTTTCTCATCGCACTGGTCGTCACGGGCTTGCAGTTCCTTGTCGCCAAGAAGTGGGTGCACTACGAGGTGGACAGTTGAGCGCGCGCTGGCTGTTCGTCGTCGGCACGTTCCTGAGTTGGGCGGGCTGGATCGCGCTGGGTCGCGGCGCGTATGTGGCGCTGCGCCTCTGGATTGCGCAGGAGACCGGGACCGAGGCCAGAAAGAAGCGGACGATCGTTTCTTCTGCGGCTGTTGCCGCTGTCTGCCTGTTGCTGGCCGAGTTCATCCCGATGTCCTCGGGCCGACCGCAGGGCGGGGGCTGGGGCGTTCCGCTCGTTTGGTTCCTGATGCCCTTCACGATGGTCGGCGCGTTGGGCTGCGCGGCGTTCGCGGTCGTGCGTCTGGTGCAGGCCGTCACGGCGATTACTGCTGAGGAGAGAAAGGCGAAGATTGGATCTCTCGTCGTGTGGGTGGTGGTCGGAGGTTTGTTCGTCTGGTGGTTCGTCCATAGCAAGGGGGAGGTGCAGGTGTTTCGCGGCGTGGTCAGCGTTACGCCGGTGAAACTGCTCGTGACGGTGCTGTTCGCGTTCGTCGCGGTCGCGGTCATGGTGTGGAGCGAGCGTCTTGCACGGGCGAGGGGACTAGTGAAGAAGGCGGTGATCCACGTCGTGCTCATCGCGGGCTGTATCGTCTTCGGGGTCCCATTCGCTTGGCTGCTCGTGACGAGTTTCAAGGAGGAGAACGACATCAGCACGGCCCAGGGGATGGTGTGGGTGCCGCGCGTTCAACTGACCGTGCCGTTCTACGACAAGAAGGAGCCGCTCTACACCGCGACGTTCCGAGGGCGCGGCGTGCGGGGCAAGGTGGCGAAGGTGCTGAGCGGCGACCAGGTGCTCTTTGAGGTCGAGCGGCCGTTCAACATCCGTGGGCGCGAGTTCGAGACGGACCGCAATTCGCTGACGGAGATCCCGCGCCAGGGGCGGGTGGTGAGCTTCGAGCAGAACGGCAAGAAGGTACAGGGCTACGTCATCGAGGACGTGGACAACGGCGACGTGATCGTCAAAGTCCAGTCGCCGCCAGCACTGAAGGGGCAGGAGATCAAGAAGTCGCTGCTGGACACGGAGCCGGTGCGCAAGATCGGCCTGCGGACCGCCAACTACAGCGAGATGCTGGAGTGGCTGCCTTATGACACGTTCTACGGATTCGCTTACCTGAAGAACACACTTGTGCTGGTCGTGATGTCGGTACTCGGCTCAGTCTTGTCGGCGCTGGTAGTGGGGTATGGGTTCTCGCGCCTGCGTTTCCCAGGCCGCGAGAAGTTGTTCGCGGTGATGCTCTCGACCCTGATGCTGCCGGCGGCGGTGACGATGCTGCCGACGTTCTTGATCTTCAAGTACCTGGGGTGGATCGATACGCTGTACCCGTTGTGGGTGCCGACGTTCTTTGCGTCTGCGTTCAACGTTTTCCTGTTGCGGCAGTTCTTCAAGACGATCCCGATGGAACTGGAGGACGCCTCGAAGATCGACGGGTGCTCCTATGTGCGCACGCTGTACCAGGTGATGGTGCCGCAGATCCAGCCTGTGCTGGCGTGCATCGCGATCTGGACGTTCATGGCGCAGTGGAACAACTTCATGGGGCCGCTGATCTACATCTCGACGCCCGAGAAGATGCCGATCGCGTACGCGCTGCAGATGTTCCAGGGAGAGCGCGGCGGGGAGTTCGCGCTGATGATGTCGTTCGCGACGCTCGCGACAATTCCGACCGTGCTGCTGTTCTTCTTCGCGCAGCGGTACTTCATCGAGGGCGTGCAGTTGACGGGCCTTGGCGGGCGGTAGTGTCGAGTACAACTTTCTGCATCGCGAAAACTTGACGAGTCGCTGAGCTGGCGTAAAGCCGATTGACAATCGACCCTGCTCACTTTGTAGAGGAAGCCGTATTCGCCCAAGTGAAGATTCCCCTTTCCTCCATCTTCGATAGTTTCGACCGCAGTTCTATGTTGGGATTCGTTCTTGTAATGGCCGCTTCCGCCTGCACTTCGTTCCAAGCGACGACTGCGGCATACGCGACGGCCGCGATCGGAGCGCCGAGGAGCAGCACGATGAACCAAGTGGAGATCCAGTATGTCCGCCCCAGTCTCCTCGCGACCTGTGCGCGATGGGCGCCACGAAATGCGATCACAATTCCTGTTAACAGGGCAGCGACTCCGAGGACGACCGTCGCCCACGCGAGGATCGCCCTCGGATCGAACAAGAACGAACGCAACAAGAGATAGGTGAGAGCAGACACCCAGTAGCGTTCCGTGAGCGCGAGAGCGAAGAAGAAGATGGTTCCAGGCGACAGAAAAGTCTTCCTGAGCAGGCTTGCAAATATCCGACCCTTACCGCCGGTCGGCAGCGCCGAGGGCTCCATGCACTCATTGTACGGCAGGAGTTCTGGATCTCGGCCAGAGCCAGGTTCGGGAAATCAAGCCCTTCGACGGGCTCCGGATGGCGACTTTGATGGGCTTTGTACTGAGCCGAGGCATCCCAGGTTCAAATGGCCCAGGAAGCGCGTTGCGGGAGGGGAATCGCCCGGCGATACTGTGGCAGAGGTCTCATCCGTTGGTCCTATATTCTCATTCTTGCCATATATTTTCTCATCCGTATAGCCTTGTTGCTCATCCGTCCTATGTGAATTG
>DATLWQ010000245.1:0-2097 GCA_035576225.1 Fimbriimonadaceae bacterium
GTCCGGTTCGCTGCTGACGTACTGAACGGAATTCCCTCGGTCGTGATCGGCCTGTTCGCGTATGCCGCGTTCGTGCTCCCCTTCGGCCACTTTTCAGCCTGGGCTGGCGGAGCCGCGTTAGCGATCATGATGGTACCGACAGTTGCGCGGACGACTGAAGAGATCCTCAAACTCGTGCCGAGCAGCTACCGAGAGGCGTCGGCAGGGCTTGGAGCAAAGAAGGTTCAGACCATCGTCAAGGTCGTGATCCCTGCGGCGAAGAGCGGAATCATCTCGGGCATCATGCTCGCAATCGCTCGCATCGCCGGCGAGACCGCGCCGCTCCTGTTCACGGCGTTCGGCAACGACCACGTCGTGACTAACCCGAGCCAGCCGATTTCCTCGCTGACGCTGAAGATCTACGTCTATGCGATCTCGCCGTACCAAGACTGGGTGCAACAAGCGTGGGCCGGGGCGCTCGTGCTGCTGGCCATGGTCTTCGTGTTCGGCCTGATCGCGCGCTTCGCCACGCGTGCCGCGCCAGTGACCCGCTAGCGGCGTCTAGTCGCTCCAATATCTGGTCAGAATTTTACGGTCTCGCTTCCAGACCACGTAAGATTCGGTCCTCTCGGTTCGAGCCAGCAAACGAACTCATGGGCCACACTTTGACTTGGATGGCGAGTTTCGGCCCGATCGCGCCTTACTACGATAGGCTGATGGCGCAGGTCCCCTACGAAATGTGGGCTGGCTACTATCGCCTCCTGCTCGCACAGAGCGGTGCCTCGCCCGAAACCCTGCTCGACGTCTGTTGCGGCACCGGCACGCTCGCCGAGGTCCTCACCAAGGACGGCTTCACCGTCACAGGCTTCGACCTCAGCGCACCCATGATCGAAGTCGCACGTCGAAAGGCGGCCGAGAGCAAACTGGACATCGAGTACCACGTCGCTGACGCGGCCAAACTTGACCTCGACCGCACCTTCGACGCAGCATATTCGTTCTTCGACAGTCTCAACTACATCATCGAGCCGGAGCGGCTCCAATCGGCGATCAAGCGCGTAGCCGCGCACTTGGTTCCCGGGTCGACCTTTATCTTCGACATCAACACCGCCTTCGCCTTCGAGAACAAGATGTTCGACCAGCAGGACATGCGCCGCGCCACAAAACTCAAGTACAAATGGGTCGGAGACTACGACGCCGACACGCGACTGATCCAAGTACACATGGACTTCTGGCACGAGGGCGAGAAGTTCCACGAGACGCACGTTCAACGCGCCTACACCGACGAGGAACTACGCGCGATGCTCCACGCTGCGGGCCTGCAGGTCGAGCGTGTCTTCGACAGTTACACGCTCGACCCCCCGCGCAAGCGCAGCGACCGGCTGCACTATGTGACGCTCAAAGAAGGCGGCTAAACTGGGGCATGCCCGCGATGTTGCTCGCGCTCGTCTTCGGTCCTGTGCCAGTCCAGACCGTCGACGCCACGATCGCCTCCGACACCTTCCTCGACCGAAAGAACCCGACGGCGAACGCGGGCCGCGGGCCGCTGCTGCTCGGAGGCATCGACAAGGTCGTTCTCGTCCGCTTTCCTGAACTCGGCGTCACGATGGGCCAGGGTAGGCATGTCAAGTCGGCCTCTCTCGAATTCACCCTCGCAGGTCCGGGCACTCCGCGGCTCGGTTCGGTTGGCCGGGTGTTGCGCCCATGGGCCGAGGGCGGCGGTAGGATCGATCCGCAGGCGCCCACCGTCCCGGTCGCGCCAGAAGGATCCAGCACTTGGAAGGCGGCGATCAGCGGAGCAGGCGGCCTCGATTGGGAGCGCGACGGCGCGTCTGGCAGAAACGACAACCAGCCGATCGATGGCGCGACTCTGCAAATCAACGAAGGCAAGGTCACGATCTCCGGCCTCCAGGACGCGGTCCAGCAAATGGTCGACGAACCAGAGGGCAACTTCGGCTTCCGCATCGAGTTCGAGAGCACCGTCCAGTTCTTCAGCGGAGACGCACTCTCCGCGAACCCGCGGCTCCACGTCGAGTTCGAGGACGGCACAACCTCCCCGGCGCCCGACCTTCGCGTGCTTTCGTGCCAGCCGACTGGAGCGGGCCCGTTCAAGCCGGGCCA
>DATLWQ010000246.1:0-4376 GCA_035576225.1 Fimbriimonadaceae bacterium
TGGGGGCGGTGATGCGGTGGAACGAGACCAAGGACGCGGTCACTGTCAGGGCGCAGGTCCGGATCGTCGAAAAGACGGACACAGGGGTCCGCATCGACACGACTCTGCCGGTCAAGCCCAGTTTTTCGAAACTGCCTGACCCGGACCGGCTTCTTATTGATCTTGGGGGCTGTGTGCTGCCCAAGGGCGGAATCCAAGGGCTCCCAAAGGGTTGGCGCGCCGGACAGTTCGAGGACAACACAGCGAGGATCGTGGTCGTCGATCCGTCGATGAAGGACCAGTACCTGCCCCAGATCGCTCCGACGCGCACGATTCAGTTCAACTTTGGGACAGAGCCGAGCACCACACAACCGAAGCAGGACGAGGGCTCAGCCGGGGGAATGATCGACAACATCGCGACGCCTCCCGACGTCCAGATCACGACTGAGCCAAAGGCGATGCTGACACTGTCCTTCCCCAACCTCGCTTCGGAGGACGAAGACAGTGCAACGTTCATGATGCCGTACACGGGCACGCTCGTCTCGGCGCCGTCTGCGATGTACCTCGACCCGACCAACATCCAGATCACGATCCCTCAGGCCAAGCCCTCAGGGAGCGACTCGCAGCAGGGCTTCCAATCGAAGTTCGTGTCGCTCTCCACTGCGACACGGAACGACAACGGTGACACGGTGGTTGTGTTCAGCCTGAACCGGCCGCTCGCGTTCGAACTCAAGAGCAACCAGAAGATCATCACTCTAAGGGTTTTCAAGCCCAAGGAGGCGATGGGCACGCTCTCCAGCAAGGTGATCGTTGTGGACGCGGGGCACGGAGGTACTGACAACGGTACGAAGTGGGGCAAGTTGTACGAAAAGGACATCAACTTGAAGATCGCGAAGAAGACTGCCGCAGAACTGACGAAGGCGGGAGCGTCTGTGATCATGATCCGTGACGACGACAGCACGGTGCCGCTGCTGAGCAGGCCCGAGACGGCCAACAAGAGCAAGGCCGACCTCTATATCAGCATCCATATCAACTCGAACCTGACGGCCGGGAGCGTCTCGGGCGGGATCACCTTCTATCACATGCAAGACCCGGTCAGCATGCTTTTTGCGGAATGTATACAAGACGAGATCGCCGCGGTAAGTAAACTTCCGAACATGGGCGTCTGGAGCGACTCCAAGATCTACCGGACCAAGGGCTTTGCCGTCCTTCGGGGTGCCACGATGCCAGCCGTCCTCATCGAACTCGGGTTCATGAACCACCCGACCGACCGCAAGCGCGTGCAGGAGAAGGAGTTTCAGGACTCAGTCGCAACCGCCATCGTCAAGGGTGCAAAGCGTTTCTTAGGTGACTCAGATGGGAACTAAGCGCGATACGTCGCTCATCATAGCCGTCGTCGTCGTCTGCGCGGTTGTCGCGGTCGGGCTGTTCGCCTATGTACGCAACGCGCCGAAGGACGAGATCCCTCCGAAGACCGTCACCGTCGACCGGCAACAGGGCGGCCAAGGGGTCACGCTCCTCACGCCGTACTACAAGAACGACGAACTCGCGTTCAAGTCCGAACCTGCAAAGGTGCCGCCGAACGTCGACCCGCACGTGTTCGTAATCAACAGTTATCTGAGGTCAGTGAAAGCGGTGCCCGAGAAGGCGCTGCTCGTGACCTGTACTGTCAAGGACGGTGTCGCGCTCCTGGACTTCAACAAGGACTTCGACACAACCTACGGGACGTTCGACGAGAGCACCATCATCAACGGGATCGCCGCGGTGATGGGACAGTTCCAGAACGTCTCGTACGTGCGGTTCCTCTCCGAGGGCAAGCCGATCGAGACGCTTGGCAACGCCGACCTTACTGAGCCGGTGGAGGTGACCCGTCTCGCCTCCGGTCAGACCAACACCGGTACGCCTGCCAAGTCTTGACGACGACGAAGGCGATAAACGCCCCTACGAGCCATCCCAAGACCACTTGGGACGGGTAGTGGACTCCGACATAGATCCTCGAAAGCCCTGTCAGCAGTGCGACGGCGAGCCAGACGAAACCGAGGGCGCGATCGTAGAACATGAACGCGACGGCGACGGACATCATTGTCGCAGAGTGTGCGGACGCGGTGCCGAAACTCGTGAGTTTGTGGACTCGTATCACCGCGTCAGCGAGTTCGACGCTCGGACGCTGCCACTGGAGCCCGGCCTTGAGCGCGTCGCAGACCGAGTTGGCGATTGGCCAACTGACCATTGCCAATAGTGCGGGCGTGCGGTACTTCCTCTTCCAAAGGAAGAGCACGAAGAGCGCAAGGAGGCCGATCCGGACGACCCACCACTTATTCCCCTCGCTAAAGAAGAGAAAGATCGGGCTCAGCCACTCCGGTAGCCCGTTGAAGGCCCGGAACAGGGTGACGTCGAGCCCATGCACGTGGCCATTGTACTTCCCTGTCCCGACCGGCTCCTGACCCGGTGTTACAATCTGCTGGATGGCTGACAACGCGCGCAACGCGGCCCTGGGCGCCCTTGTGGGATGGACGCTCGGAGCCCAGGGCCGAGGAAGGCGGAGCTTCAAGCGGCTCGACTTCTTCGACCCGATCCCGCCACGGATGGCGCAATCGGACGCCATCGACGCTTGGCTCGTCGGCATGGCACACCTGAAGTCGGGCGGCTCCAGCGCGTCGTATTACAGGGCGCTCTTTGATGGGCTTTCTCAGCACACCGACGAGTCTGCGTTCGGGCTGTCTAACGTTTCACGTGGCTTGGGGACACCGCTTTGTGGCGCGCACGGCAATCCCTTGGCCAACGGGTCGCGTGCGATCGGACGTGCCTTGTTGTGGGGGATCGTGTTCCACGGTCTTCCAAACAAGGCCTGCGAGTGGGCTTATTGGGACGCGTCGTTTGACCACACCGCAGACGGTGTCTGGATGCCTGTCGCGATCGCGCGAGCGGTATCGCTGGCGGAGCCTGGCCGAGCCGTCTCGCAAGTGGTGCGCGACATCACTGAGACGCTCCCCGCAGAGAGCAAACTGCTCAGGGCTATCCCGAAGATCATCAAGGACTTCGATTCGCCTGACGGGCCCAAAGACATCCGTGAGAACCTCCCGACGGCGCTCGGTATCGCTGACAGTTACGACTCAGTCTTGACCGCCTGCTGGGTAGTGCTCGGACTGTTGCGCGGCAACGGCGCGTTTGAGCCGAGCGTGACCTGTACTGCGGGGTGCGGGGGCGCTTCCGATCAAGCGGGCCTGGCGTGCGGCGTGATCAGCGCGCTTCTGAGCGGCGACGTACCGCAGGCTTGGTCGGCCCCTGTCGGCGATACGTTCGTCAGTGGGCACGGACTCAAAGAAATTGATCCTCCGAAAACGGTGTCAGCGTTCTTGAAACTAGTCGAGGAGGCGGCCGACGCACACGCGAGACAGCCGGTCGAACCCGAGCCGACCACCGAAGGTGAAGGGGCCGCGCCGGCACCGGATATCGACGAATCGATCAGTCCTGAAGTGCGAGACTTGATCGCTCGCGCCCCCGAGTTCTCCGTCTACGAACACGGCGACATACGTGCGTCGTTCCGATACATCGACGGCCCTGTCGTCTCGCCAGGGGACACGCTTCGTGCCTCCTTTACTCTTACGAACCTCTCCGACGGTGACGTCACGCTCTGCGGGGAGTTGACGGCGACCAAAGGCTGGGAGATCGCCCACAAGATGGGTGAAGTCTTTTTGGCGGCGGGTTCATCGCAGACTTTCGCTGTCGTGGTTAGGCCGCCCGCGAAAGGCCGTGGAGACGGGGAGATGCGTCTCTCCATCGGCGGTGCCGCCTTCACGGCACCTGTGTTCGGGACGCAACTCTGGTACGCGGTCGGGCCGCTGCTGAACCAAGAGGGAACAGGATTCGACAAGGAGTATCCGGCCGAGAAGGACATGCGGCTCGGACAGGTCTTCAATGGGCGGAGCAATATGCCGGTCGAATGGACAGCGCACAACGAAAGGGGCGTGTTCTTCGACGTCGAAGGGCTCATCGGCGACGGCCCTGGGACGGCGTACTACTTTGCAGACGTCACGTTTGCGAAGCCTGGCAGATACAGGATCGTCGTCGCCTCAGGGGTCGGCGCAATCGTTTGGTTAGACGGGACTAAGACGTTCTGGTACCACGACACGCACACGCCGATCCCACGCGCGACAGAGCCTTATATCGGTGTGTTCGAAACGGACGGGAAGGTGAAGGTGCTGATCAAGACGTTCCGCAACCTGCAGCCGATCCCGCCGATGATCGTCTACTTCCTGGCCGAAGACGGATCCGTCGCCGTGCCGAGCGGGTTTTCACCGATCGACTAGTTCTAGAGCAGCGTCTGCAATCCTTCTCTGTGGAGCCGGGAGAGGCATTTCCTTGAGGCGGTCGGGCGCTACCCAGAGCAGGCTCTT
>DATLWQ010000247.1:0-5960 GCA_035576225.1 Fimbriimonadaceae bacterium
GGTTCTGTGCTGTCTGATAACAAGACCGATCAGGCGGCGTGGCCCAAGACGTTCGATCTCGACGAAAAGACGGTGTCCGACCTGCAGGGCGCGGTGAAGTCCGGCGAGGAGAGCGCGGAGTCGATCACGCAGAAGTACCTCGACCGGATCGAGGAGATCGACCGCAACGGCCCTGGCGTGAACTCGATCATCGAGACGAACCCGGACGCAATGAAGATCGCGCGCGAACTGGACGCCGAGCGTCGGGCGAAGGGCCCGCGCGGGCCGCTGCACGGCATGCCGATCCTGCTCAAGGACAACATCGAGACGAAGGACCGCATGATGACGACCGCTGGCTCGCTCGCACTGGTCGGCAACTACGCGGCAGACGACTCGTTCATCGCGGCGCGACTGAGGAAGGCTGGTGCGATCATCCTGGGCAAGACCAACTTGAGCGAGTGGGCGAACTTCCGGTCGACGCACTCGACGAGCGGCTGGAGCGGGCGCGGGGGCCAGACGAAGAACCCCTATATCCTCGACCGCAACCCGTGTGGCAGCAGTTCTGGGTCCGGCGCGGCGGCGGCAGCCAACCTTTGCGCGTTCGCAGTCGGTACCGAGACGGACGGCTCGATCGTGTGCCCCTCGAACAACAACGGGCTCGTCGGGATCAAACCGACGCTCGGGCTGGTCTCGCGGACCGGGATCATTCCGCTCTCGCACAGCCAGGACACTGCGGGCCCGATGGCGCGCACAGTGCGCGACGCGGCCGCGCTGCTCAACGTGCTTGGGGGAAAGGACGACCGCGACGCGGCCTCGAAGGGCTTCAGGGGCGAAGCGGACTATACGAAGTTCCTGGACAAGAACGGTCTGAAGGGTGCGAGGATCGGCGTCGCGCGCAAGTTCTTCGGGTTCAGCGACAGCGTCGACAAAGTGATGGAATCGGCGATCGACGCCATGAAGCAACTCGGCGCGGAGATCATCGACCCTGCCGACCTACCTTCGCAGGGCAAGTACGACGACACAGAGTTCGACGTTCTGCTTTACGACTTCAAGGCCGACATCAACGCGTATTTGACGCGGCCGGGCATGAAGATCAAGCCGAAGAGCCTCGAAGACCTGATCAAGTTCGACGAGGAGAACAAGGACAAAGAGATGCCGTTCTTCGGCCAAGAGGTGTTCCTCATGGCGCAGGAGAAGGGTCCGCTGACCGAGCAGAAGTACATCGACGCGCTGGAGGCCAACCACCGACTATCGCGCGACGAAGGGATCGACGCAGTCGTGAAGGAGCACAAGGTCGATGCGATCATCGCGCCGACGGGCGGGCCCGCGTGGACGACCGACCTGATCAACGGCGACCACTTCACGGGCGGAAGTTCGACTCCTGCGGCGGTCTCGGGGTATCCGGCGATCACGGTGCCTGCTGGCTTTGTCCGCGGGCTACCGATCGGAATCACTTTCTTCGGCCCTGCTTGGAGCGAAGCGACACTGATCAAGTTGGCTTACGCCTTCGAGCAGGAGACGAAGGTGCGAAATGCGCCGAAGTTCCTGCCGACGCTGGAGCCGAAGGGACAGTAGAGGCCCTGTAGACTGGATGGCGCAACGGCGTGGTTTCGACCGCGTAAACTAGTCGTATGATCGCAACGCTTTTGCTGTCGGCGGCCTTTGCGGCTCAGCCTGCCGTCTTCGAACCGGTCCAACTCAAGGTCAATGCAGGCGACAAGTTCGTCTACACCTCGGAGAGCAAGACCGACGCCAACTCGGACTCGGGCCAAGGCTCGTTTTCGGCTACGGTCAAGTCTCGATCGAGCATCGAATTCACCGGGTCGGCGGAGGGCTGGTTCCATGCCAAGGAGACGATCCTGGAGTATTCGAACGACTCCAACAGCCCCGGCGCAGACATGATGGGCGACCCCAAGGGCATGGTCGCGACCTACGACGTCTCGCCGTTCCGCAAGATCAAAGACTGGAAGGTTGCGGAGCCCGGAAACCTGACGTCAGATCAGGCCGACGCCTTCCAGGCGAACGGCGCGGGCGAGGCCAAGGCTGGGATGGACAGTCTGATCTTCCCGGAAGATGGCATCACTGAAGGATCGACGTGGGAGTTCGAGCACGAGCCGGGCAACGGCGGAATGCCAGGCATGAAGTCGACGACCACGGGCAAAGTGAAGACCGCCTATACGGCTGGCTCGTTCTCCGGGACGGGCTCTGACAGGACGCTCACGATCAACGCGAAGACCACCGGCTCATTCACAGTCGATATCGACTCGCCAAACGGTCAATTTAGCATCGACGTCGACGTGGACATGAAGAGCACCTACACCGTGCGTGCGAAGGACGGGATCGTGACAAAGTTCGTAGCGGACGGAACGCGGCACATGTCGACGCAGTTCGGAGAGTTTTCGCTGAACGTCAAGACCACGACAGAACTCGTCAAGTCGTAGTTGCCTGACTACTTGATGCTTCCGAGGGTGATGCCCTTGACGAAGTGCTTCTGGAGCAGAAGGTACACGAGGAGCACAGGTGCCATGACGATCACCGCCGCCGTCATCTGGAGCGGCCAATTGCTCGCGCCATAACTGTTCTTGAAGACGCTGAGGCCGACTTCGAGCGTGCGCATGTGGTAGGAATCGGTGGCGAGCAAGGGCCAGAAGAAGTCCGTCCAAACACCGATGAACGTGAAGACCCCTGCCGTTGCGAGCGCGGCCTTGCTCATCGGCATGACGAGACGCCAGTAGATCTTGAAGTCTCCCGCGCCGTCAAGCCGCGCGGCCTCGTCGAGTTCGACCGGAATCTGCGCGAAGAACTGCCTGAGGAGAAAGATGCTGAACGCGCTGCTGACGCCTGGGACGATGAGCGCGAGGTACGTGTCGAGCCAGCCGAAGTTGCGCAGGATGAGATAGACGGGGATCTGCGTGACCGGCCCAGCGAACATCATGCTGAGCAGGAAGACGACGAAGATCGGGTCTCTTCCTTTAAACCTCAGCCGCGCGAAGGAGTATGCGGCGAGGCTGCAGACGAAGAGTTGGCCGACGACGACGCAGACTGAGACGACTAGCGAGTTGTAGAAGAAGCGACCGACGGGGAGGCCGGACTCGAAGAGGACGGTGCGGTAGTTCTCCCAGTGCGGCTGGCTAGGCCAGACCTTGGATATCTCGGGGATCGCGCTGCCGTTTTCCTGCAGACTGACCAGCAGGATCCAGACGAACGGCGCCATGAGGAAGAGCGCAAGGGCGGTGAGCAGGAGGTAACTCAGAGTCGGCCTCCCAATCCTGTCCCACGCGCCCGTCCGTGCGGCCATAGAGGAGATTATGGACCGCTACCTTCGGGCGCGATCAACACTCCCCGCGGAGCGATCTCTTCACGACCGATCAGCGGCTTGCCCGCGCTGGGCATGTCCGGTACCTTCTGACCCTTTTGATAGAAGTTAACGATGTATGGCAAGTCCGGCCGCCACACGTCCCGAACTTGGCCCGGCGCGAGCACGACTGCTAGACAAATCGCGCACAGCACGCCCCCATTATATGGAGGCATGCTGGTTCTTGTCGAAGAAAGTTATCCGCCGAAGGTCTTCAGCGCGTCCTCCATGGCCTTGAGCACGTCACCCTTGGCGTCGCTGCACGTCATCGCCTCCTTTTCGGTCTTGACGGCCATCGCGTCGTCGCCTTTGAGGTGATAGGACCAAGCGAGGGTGTCGAGAATCGCGCCCGACGACCTACGCGTCCCTTCGACCGCCTGCAGCGCGGCCTTGATCGCGAGATCTGCGTCTTTGCGCTTCCACATGCCGTTGGGATCGGCGATCGTCCAAGCGATGCGATTGAGCGTCCCGTCGTCCGTCTTCTTCTCCCTCACGACGATTTCGGCAGCCTTGTACCACCCTGCTTCGTTTCCGAGTTGCGCGAAGGGCGTCAACGAAAGCGCAGCCGAGCGTTCATCCATTGAAACGTCGTCGAACGACATCTTCCCTATCGCGTCGGAGACTTCGGCCGCTTTCTTCCAGTCTCCTTTGAGAAGCGCGACGTAGTAGTTCTCGAGGTCGTCGCCGAACTTGCCCGGCTCTGCTCCATCGGCAATCCACTGCCGGATCGTCTCGACCTCCTCTTGGGTCAGGCGAGTGGACCCTGGCGGCATCTTCGTGCGATCCGTCGCGGTAACGCGCTTGAACAGAAGACTCTCATCCGGTTTGCCGGGCACGACCACTGCACCGTCCTTGCCGCCTTTCATGATGCGGGCAGGCGTGACGAGATGAAGTCCGGCCGAAGCGCGCGGAGAGACCGTGTGGCAGTTTATGCAGTGGTGCTTGCGGAAGACTGCTTCGACGTGCGCGAAACTGACATTTCGCGGCGTGTCTTCGAACGCCGGAGTCGCGCTTGCGTGAGTGAGAGTGTCGGTTGGAGATTGGAATGCCGCGACTCCGAGGAGAAGCGGCATAGAGGCCATGATTGCAAACTGATACTTCATATATAACCGTCGAGTACTTTCTTGACAACTTGTACAGTTTCATCTTTGGCCAGAAATAGAAGTTGGATCGATAGATGGGTACTGTACTGCCCGCACATCTTGGCCGCCCGGTACAATCGGTGTTCAAGGCATGCGCCTTTCAGACTTGGCGCAGCGGCTGGGATCGAGTCCAGCCCTGCGGGATACGCTCAGTCAACTCGAAGGCCGCCGCACTTGGGAGTCGGTGGCCGCCGAGGCCCGCCCCCTTTTAACTGCCGCTGCGTGGCACGTTGAACCGCGCAAAGTGCTGGTGGTCGCCAACAACTACGACCGCGCGCTTCAGTGGCAGGCGCGGCTTCGACTGTGTGGAGTTCCAGAGGACAGTATCCGTCTGCTTCCGAGCGGGCTGAGCGTGCTCTTCGAGGATGCGGCTCCCGAGACCGTCGCTCTGTCCGACAGGATCGGCGCGCTGAAGTTCTTGATCGGTGACGAGCCCGGGTTCGTGGTCGCGACGGCGCAGGCGGCCCTTGAGCGGACTCTTCCTCCGGACGAACTTTCTAAGGCGTTCATCACAGTCAGCGAAGGCGAGGAGAGCGACCAGGACGCGCTGGTCGACGGGCTGCAGCTGCTCGGTTATGAGTTGCACGAGCCGGTGCGGTTGCCGGGCACGTTTTCGCGTCGCGGTGGGATCATCGACGTGTTCCCGATGGGTTTTGAGCGGCCCGTGCGGGTGGAGTACTGGGGTGACCAGGTCGAGAGCCTGCGCGAGTTCGACCCGAACACGCAACGGTCCATTGACAAGATCGAGCGCCTCGAGATCGCGCCGAGCAGAGAGACGATGCTGCCGGTCGACGGAACGGAGTTTCGCGAAATGCTGGAGCGCGCGGTGCTGCTCGAGGCGTCGCGATTGCCAAAGGACGCGGCTGACCGACTGGACGAACTGGTGAGCGCCGACGCCGTCGCCCTGGAGCAGCGCGTGTTCTTTGACCGGCTAGACCTGTACCGGCCGCTGATCCACCCGGAGTCTTCGTGCGCAGTGGACCTGCTCGGAGCCGAGGGGCTCCTTGTCTTGGACGAGCCGCTCGAAATCGATGCGACTCTGGAGCGCGCGGAGGAGGAGTTCGGGCAGTCGCTCGACGCGCGCGAGCAGCGCGGCGAGATATTGAACGCGGCGGTCAACGACTACGTGCTGCCTCCCGACCACTTTGCGGTCGCCGAGAACGTGCTGAGCCTGACCGCGATGAACGGTGTGCCGCCGTGGCTGCGTGGAGGGGAGTCGGTGACGATCGGGGCGGAATCGCTCGCCGGGTACCGGGGACAGCCGCGCGCTCTGACGCAGGCGATCCAGAACTGGATCGCGGCGGGGCTGCCCGTGTGCATGGCCACCGACCAGACGACGCGGGCGAAGGCCGTGCTTGCGCAGGTCGAACTCTTCCCTACTTCTGAGAAAGATTTGCTTGCCAAGGGTCTGCACTTGTTGGACGGCAACCCTGCGGGCGGGTTCGTCATGGGCGACGCGAAACTCGCGGTGCTGAGCGACCATG
>DATLWQ010000248.1:0-2438 GCA_035576225.1 Fimbriimonadaceae bacterium
ACCTGGTGCTTGCGAAGGCAAAGATGGAGGGCTGCTTGCCGAACAAAAAAGGCAAGGCGTATTTGAAATTGAGGAACGCACGGCACCCGCTGCTCGACGCCAAGGAGGCGGTGCCGCTCGACTTCGAGATCGGGCACGAGCACGACGCGGTCCTGATCACCGGGCCGAACACCGGTGGCAAGACGGTCGCGATCAAGACGATCGGGCTCGCCGTCGCCATGGCGCAGTGCGGAATCCCCGCGTGCGCGGAGGCGATGGACCTCGGCACGTTTTCACAGGTCTGGGCAGACATTGGTGACGAACAATCGCTGCAGCAGTCGCTCTCCACGTTTAGCGGACACGTCAAAAACATCGCAGACGCGGTGCGCGGTCTGGCGCCTGGCGCGCTCGTGTTGCTGGATGAGATCGGTGCGGGCACGGACCCTGCCGAGGGCGCGGCACTTGGGCGTGCGCTGTTGCTGAAGTTCCAGGCGGGCGGAGCGAAGGTCGTAGCAAGCACGCACTACGGCGAACTCAAGATCTTTGCGAGCAACGCGAAGGGTTTCGTCAACGCTTCGATGGAGTTCGACACGAAGACGCTGAGACCGACTTACCGCTTTCAAATGGGCGTGCCTGGATCGAGCCAAGCGTTCCGAATCGCTGAGCGACACGGTATCACGAAGGACGTAATAGAAGAGGCGCTCGCGGGCGTACGGAGCGAAGAACTCGACGTCGCGAAGATGATCGAGCGCTTGGAGGGCGCGCAGAAGCAGGCGCAGGGAGCGCAGAGCGAGGCGGACCGCCTGGCATCACGCGTACGTCAGTTGGAGCAAGAGGCCGAGGAGAAGATCGCCAAGGCGCAAGCGGCGCGCGAGCGCGCGCGTGAAGAGGCCGGCGAAGAACTCGAAGAGGCGCTCGGACAGATCAGGCGCGAGGCCGAAGAGATTTTTGAAACTCTGAAGCCGGGCGCAGGGCAGAGCGAAATCGAGGAGGCGAGGTCTCGGCTGAAGTCGCTGCAGGCGAAGGGCTCCGAGGCTGCCTCTGCTTTGCGACCAAAGAAGAAAGAGCGAAAAGCCCCTGAGCAGACGCTCACAAAGGGCGCAACCGTGCGGCTCGTGGAACTCAACCAGACGGGTACCGTGCTCGAGGCTCCAAAGGGCGGGACGGTGAACGTGCAGGTCGGCCCGCTGAAGATGAGGGTGAAACTGACCGACCTGGAGTTCGTCGGCGGGCCGAAGCAGTCCAGTTCAAGGCCGCGGACCTCGACATCCCACCTAGGCAAGGGAATGACGGCGAGCAGGGAGATCCAGATTAGGAGGATGCTTGCCGAGGACGCGTTAGAGGCGCTGGAGCGCTTCTTGGATGAGGCTGTCCTGGCTGGGCTGCCCAGCGTCCGGATCGTCCATGGCAAAGGCGAGGGCGTCCTGCGTAAAATGACCAGAGAACTATTGAGGAAGCACCCCCACGTCAAGCGCTACGGCGACGCCATGCCCGAGGAGGGCGGTGACGGGGCGACGGTCGCAGAATTCAAGTAAAAACCATGGATGTTGCTGCGAAAGACCGCCTGATAGCCCTCGCCAACGAGGCTCGTACGAACGCCTACGCCCCGTACAGCGTCTACAGAGTGGGCGCGGCGGTGCTCTGCGAGGACGGCCGCGTTTTCTCCGGGTGCAACGTAGAGAACGTCGTCTATGGCCTATCGGTGTGCGCAGAACGCACAGCGATCGGCAATATGGTCTCGGCAGGCGGACTTCGCCTGTCCGCGGTCGCGGTCGTCACCGCGGACGGTGGCAGACCGTGCGGGGCATGCCGCCAAGTGTTGGCGGAGTTCGCGACGGGGCCGGACGTTCCCGTCTACTGCGCGGCGGAGGACGGCGAGGTTTTTGAGTCCAGCGTAGGAGCCCTGCTCCCTGAGCCGTTTGCGAGTGGAGACGTGCGCAGGGGCTAGTTTGGTTTGTCAATGAGACTGAGTTCATTTATCTGGTTCGGATCTGCTGCGCTGCTGTTGCTGCTTGGATGCGGCGGCGGCGGCGGTGGAGGCGGTGGCGGTGGACAGATCGCAATCGCAGCACCGGGCCAGTACATCGAGTTCCTAAGGTCGGACGGAACGTGGTTCGACCCATTCAACTTGCAGGTCGGCGAATCGGGCAGAGCGGTCATAGCGAATTACGACTCCCTAGGTGTCCGCACGGTGCTGCCATCGTCCAGTTGGAGCACCTCGTTCAACGACTCCACGTTCATCAGCATCAACCCCAGCACCGGCAAGTTCAGCGTCGTCCAGGCGGGCGGTGGGCCGTTCTTTTTCCGAGGTTGGGTGACGCTTGGCGGCGCTCCGGTGCAGTTGGAGCAGGGAGCGCGCATTCCGACTGACACTCCGACCGTCTCGGGCCAAGTCGTCGAAATCGACAATTTCACTGGCCTACCGTCCACAAACGGGATTCCACACGTCGGAGTCGACT
>DATLWQ010000249.1:0-1720 GCA_035576225.1 Fimbriimonadaceae bacterium
GACGACGTGGCTGCCTGTCCCGATCGTGACCGGCGCAGCAAACGCGAAGGTCGCAGCCGATAGGCCGCCGCCGATATCGAGAGACGGGTCGAAGACGCAAGCCTCGCCCGTCGAAGAGCCAGTTGCAAAGACTGTGAGATCGGTATCCATCGTGATGCGGACGCCGGTATAGTCGCCGACCGGAACGTTCCGCGCGCCAATAAAGAGGAACCGTTCGGCGCCGTCACTGAGGTTCGTGACGTCCACGTTGACGCCTGACGGATCGTCGAAGGCCGTGACAAACGCGCCCGACGCGGCCTGGACCTCCACCTTGTGAACCACGACCCAGATGTGGTCGAAACCGGTGCTCATGTCGTCGGTAAGGAACAAGTTGAGGCCTCCTGCCGAGACACCTCCGCTGCCACCACCGCAACCGACCAGGGCGGAAATGGCTAGGGCGAACAGGGCTACAAGACCGAGAATCGCACGAAATCGAGTTGTCATATTCATTTGTTCATCCTTCGAGCGCACTGGCTCCCAAGCGGACGGAGCCACTCCTAACCCCCCTGAATGCGGGTCGGACCGGTTTGATACACGGAACCGGTAGAAATTGGGTCTAACTCTCGCCAAATCGGCGCGAAACGGTAGAATTTAGGCGCAACCTGGGCTTAAGGGAGCGAGAGAGGGCCCTTGACCTGACGCCCCTCCCCACCGACCCAGGCAGGCGGTTTTAGGAAATTGAAGAAGAAGGCTACGCGCACGACCTCGCGCAAGAAGAAGGTCGCCCCAGCGCCCGGCAACATCGAGATCATCGTCAACTGTGCCAGCCGCGAGACGCGAATCGCGGTGCTCGAGAACCAAAAACTCATGGAGTACCGCGTCGAGCGCGAGGAGAGGGTCGTCGGCAGCATCTTCAAAGGCATCGTCCAGAACGTCCTGCCCGGCATGGATGCGGCGTTCGTCGACATCGGCCTCGAGCGCAACGCGTTCCTCTACGTCGCCGACATCCTTCCCGACGACGCTGGCGACGGCAGCCCTGCCAGCATCCGGCGCAGCGAACTGCGCCGCCGCAAGATCAAGGAACTGATCAAGCCCGGCCAGGAACTCATGGTGCAGGTCACTAAAGGGCCGCGCGGTACCAAGGGCGCGCGCGTGACGACGCGCATCTCGCTCCCCGGCCGCTACGTCGTGCTGATGCCCGAGGGCAACCACCTTGGCGTCAGCAAGCGGATCGAAGACCGCAAGGAGCGCGACAGGCTCCGCAGAATCGGCGAGAAACTGATCCCCGAAGGCTTCGGCCTCGTACTGAGGACGGAGTGCGAAGGACGAACACAGACCGAACTCAAGGCGGACATCCAGTTCCTACAGCAACTTTGGTCCCAGGTCATTGAGGCCGCCAAGCGCCAGCGCGCTCCAGCCGTCGTCCACCGCGACCAGACACTGCTCTACCGCACAATCCGCGACGTCTTCGGCGACGAGATCGACCGACTCGTCATCGACGACCCGGACGAGTACGAGAAGGTCAGCCTCGTCGCGGGCATGGTCGCCCCCAAACTCAAGGAGAAGATCCACCTCTACGACGGTGACGAACCTATCTACGATCGCTACAACGTCGAGCGCGACTTGGACAGGCTGCTCGAGCACAAGGTCTGGCTCAAGGCCGGCGGCTACCTCGTGATCGACGAGACCGAGGCGCTGACAGCCATCGACATCAACACCGGCAAGCAGGTCGGCACCAAGT
>DATLWQ010000250.1:0-7538 GCA_035576225.1 Fimbriimonadaceae bacterium
TTTCCACTCAACCGAGACGACTACTTCGGCGGATGCGCGTGGGGTCCGCTGAAGAACCTTGAAGACATGTGGAGGCAGTCCCCCGCCTCTTCGTTCGACAAGGTCAAGACCCCGACGCTGGTCATCCATAGCGAGGGCGACCTGCGGTGCAACGTCGAGCAGGGCGAGCAGGTGTTCTATGTGCTGAAGTCGATAGGCGTCGAGGCGCGGTTCGTGCGCTACCCGGCGAATTCCTCGCACGGCCTCTCTCGCAACGGCCCCCCCGACCTGCGCATGCACCGGCTGGGCGAGATCGTCAACTGGTGGAAACGCTGGCTGTAGTGGATCGCTGACTAGTGGCGGGCGCCGCTCAGTCCGCGCCCTCCACTGTCTAAGCCAGCAAGAACCTCACCCAGGCAGCAGGAATCTCTGCGCGCCGAAGAAGACCAGCGTAAAGATCGTCGTGTCGAGCAGAGCGTGAGTGATGATGTTCGCCCAGAGGTTGCGGCGCATGTAGATGAACAGCAGGCCGATCAGAATTCCAGCGATCCAGGTCTCGACGAGCGCCGCGACTCCGTTGGCGGAGTGCGCCAGCCCAAAGAGCCCGCCCTGCAGGACGAGCGCAGCGACCAGCGCCGCAGTCGATCCGCCGAGGGCCTTCTCGAGGCGCTGGAAGAAGAACCCGCGGAACACGGTCTCTTCGCAGAACGCCGCGTGGAACCACGCGACGAAGAAGACGTTGACTGCCCACTGCCCGGCGTTGCCCTTCAGCGCGTCGAACTGTGTGGGGTCCCACCAAGAACCGAGCGTCGCCGAGATGATCGGATTGAGGACGAACCTCATGATGACCACAATGGCGATGTACGCGCCGAAAGCAATTGCGATCGTCCTCGGCCAACTGTCGGGCCGCTTTAGCCCGATGCCAGGCCCGCTCTTGCCGTCCTTGCGCATGAAGAACCACGCCGAGAGCGCCGAGAGAGGCAGGCCGAGCAGCATCACAATCTGCTGGGCTGTGGGCCCAATTGCCCCGGCGATCACGAAGACTGCGAGGATCCCGAAGAGGAGGATGAGAACTTGGCCAAGGGCCCACCACCTTTCGACCGCGGAAGACTTGCCGTCGTTCATTAAGCGCACCTACGGCCGGCGATATAGAACCGGTTACACGGGAGTAGTCGCTGTTGCGAATCGCGATCTACCGGGGCCCAGATCAATTCGTCTGGATTTCTTGAAGCCGGACGTCCTTGAACGAGACGTCCATGTCCATGTTTCCATGCAGTTGTAGTGCGAGGCGGCCCTCGGTCCGGCCCTTGGCGTCGTCTATGTCGGTAATCAAGGTGCCGTTGACCAGGACTTTGTAGTGCGTGCCGACCGCGGTAACGTCGAGGTCGGTCCATTGGCCCGCCTTGTAGCCTGACTTGTGGTGCAGCGCGGGGTCGGGGAGGTTGACCCATCCGCGTCCCGCGGTCTCGTAAATGCCTCCGGTCTCAGGGGTCGTGTCGATCTCGACCTGGAAGCCTTCGCAGAACGGGTCTTTGTCGGTCAGTGCGACACGAAAGTAGAAGCCGCTGTCTCCTGCGTTGATGCGGAACTTGAGCGTCGCGTGGAAGTCCTTGACTGGATCCTTCCACAGGAGCAGGCCCTGCGGCTGTCCGGGCGCGCTTGTGCCCACGATCATGCCGTCCTTCGCCACCCAGGTCCCGCCTCCGATGGGCGTCCATCCGTCCAGCGTTTTCCCGTCGAAGATGAGGGGCCCGGGCTGTTGCAGGGCGAGCAAGACGAGCGCGGTCGCAAGCATGCCGCGATTTTGACCGATTCTCAGTCCACCAGTGTCGAACACAGTACAGATGAAAGGTCCCGCGGTGCCGCACTAAGGAACCGGTCAAGCGTCACGGCTGGTATGCGCAGGTGAGGGCAGGACGGTGCGCCCATGCAGATCACAGACTTCGAGTCAGGAAAGCAACTCAGGGATGTCGATATCGTGCTGTCTCGCGAGGAAGCGGAAGACCTCCTCGCCTACATCGCCCACCTCCTCAGCCGGCCCGGCGTCCCTTGTGCGCACCTGAGCGAGATCGACAAGTGGACGCTCAAGCGCGAGATCACCGTGAGCGTCAAGCGGCGGAAGATCAACTAAACTGCGACGTGATGTCTGAACGCATCGCGGTCGTCGGTAGCGCGAACGCCGACCTCGTCATGAAGTGCCCGCGCCTTCCCGCCGTCGGCGAGACCGTGACGGGTGGCGAGTTCTCGGTGTTCCCAGGCGGCAAGGGCGCGAACCAGGCCGTCGCCGCCGCACGGCTCGGCGGCGAGGTGTCGTTCGTGGGCGCAGTCGGTCGCGACGCCTATGGTGCGATGCTTCGCGAGTCTCTCTCGACCTCTGGCGTCGACGTCGCCTACCTCATGGAGTCCGACGAGCCCACCGGCACCGCGGTCATCACCGTCGACGCGCAGGGACAGAACACCATCGCGGTTGCCCCCGGTGCGAACTTCGCTCTCACCGCCGAACACGTCTCTTCTGCACTTGCCGCCATCGATCCGACGATCGTCCTCGTACAGTTGGAGATCTCCGACGAAGCGCTTTACGCCTGCGCGGGGCGCGGACGCCTCATCCTCGACCCCGCGCCCGCACGAAACCTCGATCCCGACTTCCTAGCAAACGTCGAGATCATCACTCCCAACGAAAACGAGACGCTGGCCCTGACAGGCATCGCGCCGATCGACGAAGTCTCCGTTCGGCGCGCGGCAGACTCGCTTGTGCAGAAGGGGCCAAAGAGCGCGCTGATTACGCTGGGTGCAAAGGGCGCGTACTTATCAAATGGAATATCTTTCGACGCACCGACGGTCACTGCGGTAGATACGACCGCGGCCGGCGACGCGCTCGCTGGCGCGCTCGCGTGCTTCGTGGCCGGGGGCGATTTCTTATCGACGGCGATCGAGAAGGCCGTGCGGGCGGCGTCGCTCTCCACCACGAAAATCGGAGCCCAGCCGTCGATGCCGACGCTGGACGAACTCGGCCTTTAGAGCGCGCGAAGCGGCACCGTGGGCCACTCGAGTTCGACGCCCTGTGCCCGCAGTGAGTCCTGTACGTCGCGCACCTTCTTGGTCGTTCCGCACACGTCTTGCGGAGTCTCGCCCTTGGACATGCAATAGGCCGCGAGCGTGGCCGCGCTCTCTCCAATGTTCCACTCGACCGGGTGAAGGCGGAAGCAGCCGTTGGTGATGTGCGTGGTGCCGATGTTCTTGCACCCCGGGAGCAGGTTCTTCGCCCGCACCGGGACGAGGGACCGCATCGGAATCTGAAACGGGACGCTGGAGAGGTCGATGGTAGGTCGTTCGTTCGTGCTGGGGTGCAGGTCGATGCGGTATGCGCCCACGCCGACGGAGTCTTCTATCGGGTTCGCGCGGTCGCAGTCTTCCAGGCAGTCGGCGGCGACGTCCTGCTCGCGGACCGTGTGCAGCGCCGCGATCCTTCGCGACTCTCGTACGTACGGCGCCATCGCGAGCCCGTCATCAGTGCCGGTGAGGTCTGGTCGAAGCCGCAGTTCGGGGTAGCCGAGGCCGCCGTCGTGCCGCGGAGCCTCGGTCTGCAGCCAATAGAGCATCGAAAGTGTGAGTTGTCGTGCACCGACCAAGCGATCGACCGCCTCCTGGACCGGAGCGTCCACGACCGTGCCGAGGTAGTAGTCGTTCATCGGCCAGTTCATGACCGTCGCGTCCTCTCGGTCGTCGTTGTGCAGGTCTTTGTTGACGATCTGTCTGTACTGGAAGAGGTTGAAGCCGTTGTTGCCGAAGAGCGGGAAGTCGATCACTTCGCCGTGCCGCACGTGCAGCATCTTAAAACTGAGCAGTTTGTCCGGCCAGCCGCGCGGCTGATAGTGCCGCCAGAAGTCGTACTGTTGCGGCCTTTCGATCGTATGGTCGCTGTGGGGGTCAAACCCGACGACCGCGCACCATGTCAGCCCTTGGTGGTTGTCGGGCTCGTCCGGGCCGTCGATCGCGTGCGGCTCGGCGGTTCGAATCTTGCCCTCCGCGCCAAGAAGATGGTCGGTGCCGGTCATCGGCAGGAGGTCGCCTGTCTCGGTGGCGTCGATCACAAAGCGCGGACGGATCGTATCCCGATCCTTGGAAGCCGTGTGTTCAAGTTCGACGCTGACGACCTGGTCTTTTTCGGTCACCGTGCGCAAAGGGATCCAACCGAGACGCAGGTCGAGGTTCGGCGACAGCATCGACCTCAGGACGCTGTGACCAATGTCCGGCCTGTGGCACAGGCGGCTCACCCAGCCGCCGCCGGGGTTGAGGTACTCCTGGTCCTCCCTGAGGTCCTCGAACGCCCTGTAGTGGGCGCGAACGCCCTCGCGGAACGCGCGGTACCGTGCCGTGCAGCCGAAGTGCTCGATCCACGGGTGCTCGTCTGGCGGGACGCACTGCGATGTGAGTTGGCCCCCGACCCAGTCGTAAGGCTCGGTCATCACGGTGTGCAGACCGAGGTGCGCCGCGGCCATCGCTGCGGCGCAGCCGCCCGTCCCTCCGCCGACGATCAGAAGGTCGCAGTCCGTCACTCTTCGCGCACCGGGTCCGGGTAGTCGCGGTAGAGCCCCGCCTTGAAGTCCTTCACTTTGCTATACACCTCGTGGTGCAACTTCTCCGTCTCCCCCGACCGCTTCGCGACGTCGAAGAACGCCTCGTCGATGTGGGCCAGGCTGCGGAACTTCAGCGTCACGTTGAACTCTCCAAGTCCGTCCGGCCCGAACCCCAGTTTTCGGCGCCGGAAGGTGTAGGAGTCCATGTCGCCCTGGGCGACGAGGTGGTCGAGGTATGCGCGCACGCACCGCGAAAACTCCATGTCGTTTGTACCGGGCACGAGGTTCACCCAGATCTCGTAGTAGTCCACGGCGGGAGAGTACCTTTCGTATAATAATTTGGAAGCCCCCCATGCCGGTCAGCATCCTCCTTCTTGCCGCCCTCGGCGCGTCCCCTGCGCCGGACGTGGGTCTGCTCGTGAGTCTCAGGAGCGACACGGGCGAATACCGGACCGTGCTCGTGGGAAGGAAGGGCGTGGCGACGGTCGCGGATTCTCTGGACGGCGTACTCGTTGGGGCCAGTAAGGACGGCTTCACTTCCTATACCGTCGACAAGGACGGGATTCTGGTCGACGGCAGGCCGACACCGCTCAAAGCGGACGTCTCCTTCAGAATCGCCTGGATGTCAAAGGATGCTGTCGGCATCGAACTCGACAGGTCACGACCGGGGGAACCGAGGTATTCGAGCGTCGAGAGACGCGTATACGAGCCGTCGTTTGAAAAGGCAGTGAAACTCTCAAGCCATATCGAGGACACCGAGCGCGACCAGTTCAGAGACGCGGTGGCCAAGCAGCGTCGCGCCGCTGGGCCGGAGTTCGAGGGCGCACAACCCAGCGACGTCGATTGGGGGTTCGTGCGGGCAGACGGGCACTGGGAGACCATGGGCGCGCTGGTCGCCGGCGACGAGCGCTCGCAGATCGACCTCGGAGCAATCCTTACGAAGACTTATGGCATGCGGGTCGACTCGGAGGTGACGCTGGCGATGGCCACGACACCGCACAATGACGCGACGGACGTCGTCGCGAGCAGGCAGGCGCGGGTCGCCGTCGTCATCACGCCCGACGCGCTCTACGTGCACGACAGCAACGGCAGGACAGTCGGACGCATGCTCAGACGGATGACCGCGAGGAACGAGACAGTCGTCGGCGTAGCGCAAGGAAGCCTCGATGCATTGCGCGAATACTTTGCTGCGCACAGGACGCTCGACAGTCCCCTCTGCGAATGAACGCAGAGGTACCATTGCGGCGTTCTGATGGACACTGAAGAGCCGCGTCAGAGTTCCACTGTGCCACTGACGACTCCGCGCCCTGCGCGGCAAAGGGAGGGCCCCATCGTGAGGCGCGCATCTTTAGAGGATGCCCTGGCCATTATCGAGATTGAACACCAGGCGATGCAGTCAGGCTTCGCGCACTTCGGCAGTTCGCGGACTCCCATCGAAACGATGTCTGCCTCCATCCAGAGCCGCTATCCGATTTTTGTCGTGGAGGTTGGCGACGTGGTCGGTTACGCAAAGTCATCACCGTGGAAGTATCGAGAGGGCTACTTCTGGACGACTGAGATCGGTTGCTATCTGTTGCCGGACTGGCAGGGTAAGGGTCTCGGGAAAGCCCTCTACCGGAGCCTCCTGCCTGCGCTCGAAGAGGCCGGTTTCCGCACGATCGTGGCGGGGATCGCCTTACCGAACCCTGCGAGCGTCGCGCTCCACGAATCCTTTGGACTTGAACACATAGGGACGTTCGCGCGCAACGGGTTCAAGCATGGCGAGTGGCGGGACGTCGGCTATTGGGCACTCAACCTGGGCGAGGGGCCGCCCGAAGGTACGATCTAGCCCGAGGAATGAACGTCCGCGAGCTGCGCCAAAAATATATCGCGTTCTTCAAGACGAAGGGTCACACCGAACACCCTTCGGGGTCGCTCGTGCCCTATGACGTGACCGGGCGGCTCGACGAGTCGCTTCTGTTCAACGGCGCCGGGATGGTGCAGTTCAAGCCGTACTTTCGTGGCGTCGCCAAACCGCCGACGCAGAGGCTGGTCACAGCGCAGAAGTGCCTGCGGACCGGCGACATCGAGAGCGTCGGCAACCCGACCCACCTGACCTTCTTCGAGATGCTGGGCAACTTCTCGTTCGGCGACTACTTTAAGAAGGAGGCGATCGACTTTTCTTGGGAGTTCATGACATCGTCCGAGTGGCTGGCGCTCGACCCTCACCGGCTTTCCTTCACGGTCTTCGAGGACGACGACGAGACCTTCGCGCTCTGGGCAGCACACCTCAAGGTCGTCGGAATCGATCCCTCGACGCGCATCTTCCGGCTTAACGAGGAGACGAACTATTGGCCCGCGGGCGCGTTCTCGTCCGGGCCCCCGGGGCCGTGCGGCCCGAACTCCGAGATGTTCTACTGGACGTCCTCAGACCCACCGCCGACCGGGGCGTACACGGTCGACGACTACCTCCGCGACGTGGGCGCGGGCAAGTGGCTGGAGATCTGGAACGACGTCTTCATCCAGTACGAGTGGCAGGGCAAGTTGCGCGACTCGGCGCGGCCAGACAAGGGATATGAAAAGAGCGGCATGCCTCCGCTGCCGTTCCAGTCGGTCGATACCGGCATGGGCCTGGAGCGCACCGCCGCAGTGCTCGGAGGGTTTTCATCGGTCTACGACACCGACGCCTTCGTGCCTATCATCAGGGCGATCGAGTCGGTTCCGTCCCCCTTGGGGGAGGGCAAGGGAGGGGGTGCCAAATACGGCAGCGACGAGGCGATGGACACTG
Source organism: Fimbriimonadaceae bacterium (assembly GCA_035576225.1). GTDB lineage: Bacteria > Armatimonadota > Fimbriimonadia > Fimbriimonadales > Fimbriimonadaceae > JADFMN01. The sequence goes on from DATLWQ010000250.1 coordinate 7,324, forward strand.
CCGTGCGGATCGTCGCCGACCATCTGCGCGCCGCGTCGTTCTGCATCGCGGACGGCGTGCTTCCCTCAAACACAGGGCGCGGCTACGTGCTGCGGCGGCTGATCCGCCGAGCGGTCTTGAAAGGCGTGCGCGCCCTCGGGTTCGAAAAGCCGTTTATGCACAAGGCGTACGACGGCGTGGTGCGCGCACTCGGCGACCACTACTTCGAACTCCAC
>DATLWQ010000251.1:0-8871 GCA_035576225.1 Fimbriimonadaceae bacterium
ATCCTCGACCGGGTCGAGGTCAAGCCGATCGGCGAACTCTCCCCGAGGGACATCGAGCGCGAGAATCCTGAACTGCGGAACCACGACGAGGTCATTGGCCTCCTCACAAGGATCTACGGCGAATTCATTACGCCCGCCCACCTGGTCACCGTCATCTACTTCTCGCGCGTCGACGAATGACGCTCAACCATGTGGATAGGGACCGCAGACCAGTGCCGTGACATTGACCGCACAGCCATCGAGCAGTGCGGCGTGCCTGCGTTGGACCTCATGGAGAACGCCGGGCAGGCGGTCTTCGACGTTATCAAGGAACTGGAACTCGAGGGCCCGATCCTCGTAGCCTGCGGCACTGGCAACAATGGAGGAGACGGGTTTGTCGTCGCGCGCCTGCTCAAGCAAGCGGGTTACGAGGTCGAAGCGTTTCTGGCCGGCTCGGAAAAGAAGTTGAGCGAGGGATGCCGACAGATGCTCGGCATGGCGAAATTCGCCGGCGTCAAGGTCTCCGCCCATGGGACGGATACATGGAACGGCCTGCGAGAAGCAGCCGAGGAGGCAGAAGTAGTCGTTGACGCATTGCTCGGTACTGGGCAGGTCGGCGAGCCGACCGGAGCCATTCTTGAGGCGGTCGTCGCGCTCCATGACTCGTACGCGACCGTGATCTCGGTTGATGTGCCGACGGGAGTCATCACGGACACAGGCGACGCGCCCGGGCCCTACGTAGACGCCGACGTCACCGTCAGTTTCGCGCTCGCAAAGCCGTGCTTCTTCCAAGGTGTCGGAGCCGAAGCGTGCGGAGAGTGGCGGGTCGTCGACATCGGGCATCCTGAGGAAGCGTTCCAACGGCCGACCGGAATGTCAACGATCGAAGAGACTGACGCGGTTGCGATCTTAGGCGACAGAGCCATCGACAGTCACAAGGGCGACAACGGACACGTGCTCGTCGTCGCGGGCAGTTACACCATGCGTGGGGCTGCAGTGCTAGCCGCCGAAGCAGCCTACAGGGCCGGGGCGGGCATGGTTACGGTCGCCTCCTTGGTAGAAGTGTGCGACGCCGTCGCCGCACGTCTTCCTGAAGCGCTGCTCCACCCGCTCGAAGACGAAGACGGCGTGCTGAGCCCAGAAGGTCTGGACGACGTGCTCGATCTTCAAGACCGAGTGGACTGCGCGATCTTTGGGCCGGGCCTCGGCACTCACGAATCGGTCCGAAACCTGTTGTCCCTCGTCTGGGCGAGTTGGACGATCCCATGCGTGATCGACGCCGATGCGCTCAATGCCCTCTGTGTCGGACTCGACCTCCCGACAGCGCCTTGCATCCTGACCCCACACCCGGGCGAGATGGCGCGGCTCCTCGGCACCAGCGTCCAAAAGATCCAGTCCGACCGCTTCGGTGCCGTCCGCGCGGCAGTCGAGAAATACGGCCAAACCACCTTGCTCAAGGGCGCATACTCGATTACGGGCGACGCAGACGGCAATGCGATCATCAACGTCACGGGCAATCCAGGTATGGCCAGTGCCGGAATGGGAGACGTCCTTGCGGGAGTCGTGGCTGGACTCCTAGCTCAGGGCCTCCCGACCAAGGACGCCGCAGGCATCGGTGCTCACCTGCATGGCTTGGCAGCCGACCTTTGCGCAGATGACGGCGGCCCGATCGGGTTCCTCGCAAGCGATGTCGCGGCGATGCTCCCCTCTGCTCGCGCTAAACTGGAAGGGTGGTACCAAGACTAGCAGGGCTCGTCGCCGTGCTCGCCATTGCAGGCACCGTCTGCGCACAGGGGGGCAAGACGTTCAGCGTAGAGTTCGAATCGCAAGGAACAAGGGAAGTTTGGGTCATGGACAGGTCGCTTACCGGCGACATGTCCGAACCGCAGAGCGTGAGCGGTAAGGCTGTCCAGATAGCGACCCCTGAAGTGACGAAGGACAAGGTCGTGGTCGTTCACGACCTGGCAACCGGCGACGTCGCGGTCAAGCCTCTGGATGACGTCCTCAAGTCGGGCCGCTGGAAAGTCGCGGAAGACGAAGCCAAATTGACCTACGCGATTACGTTCCTCGTGCAGCACGACTCGAAACCGGTTGCGGCAGCCATCGTTCACCTAAAGTTCGGCGACAAGACGCTCGACAGTCTCGTCACAGATTCGGACAAAGGCGTCGCGACGTTCCGACTTGTGCCGTTTGGCGACGTGCAGGCCTGGGCGACCTATAAGTTTGATGATAAAGACGCAAGCACCGCGCCGCAGACGTTCGAGTCCAAGTCTGGAATGGCCAAGGCCGAACCGCTAGCCCTCACCATCACGGACGACGTTGCCACCATCCAAGAAAAGCCAAAGGAGGAGACGGGGTCGAAGTCCGAGTCCGGTGAAAAGGAGGGAGGAGAAAAGGGCAAAGAGGAGTCTGGCGGATCGAGCGCGTTCGGCGTCTTCTTCCGGATGCTCATCGGACTGATTGTCGTCGGAGGTATCGCCTACGCAGTTTGGCGGTTTATCGTCGCCAACCCAGATCAGACAGCGGCCGGGCTGAAGAAAATGGGAGTCAACGTCCCGGCCGACCATGGCGACCCGACGATCAGCACGCCCAAGAAGACTGGGCCGCCGCAACAGATCATCCTCGGCGATGCCGATCCGACGGGCGCGCCTCCCATCGCTATGCCCGGCGCCTATCCTGCGGCCGGCCCAGTGGCGGGCCCTATCGTCAAGAACCCCCGGCTCGTCAAGGCCGACGGATCGGTGTTCATCATCCAGGACGGCACACAGGCTGTGGGCCGCGAGGCCGACAACCCGCTCGCGATTGGCGGCGAATCGAGCGTGAGCCGCCACCATGCGAACCTCGTCCGGGAAGGCGATTCGGTGAGCGTGGCCGACGCCGGCAGCACCAACGGCACTTTCGTCAATGGCAGGCAGATCAGCGGGCCGACCCAACTGGCCCCGGGAGACTCTGTGCAGTTTGGAGCCGTCCAATACCGATACGAAGAGTAGTTGATGGGCAAAGTCATCTTTCGCGCATTCATCTGCGGACTGGCGGGTCTCGCAGCCTGGGCGGTGACTGAACCGTTCGCACCCCAGTTCATACCGGTCGATCCCACAAAGCACACCGGTTCCGGCCAGGCCTGGCTCATCTTGTTGATCGGCGCCCTCGTCGGGCTCGCTGCGGGCCTGCTGCAGGGGCTCGGCAACGGGAGCCGCAAGCAGGCCCTGATCCTGGCTTCCCTCGGGTTCCTCTTCGGCGCGATCGGCAGCACGTTTGGCGCGAGCATCGGCGAGATGCTGACCCAACTTGTCTTCCACACTTCAACCGGCGGCGTTGCGTACCTCAACCAGCCAGAACGAACCGTCGCGCGGGCGCTATCGATCCTTCCGATTGGCCTCTGCATGGGCTTGGCTATCGGGCTGACCCTCAAGTCGAAGCGCGGACTGCTCGCGGGGATCGTCGGTGGCACTATTGGCGGCATCGTCACAGGCTTTGGTTTTGACACGGTGGCCGACCTGCTCGGCCACGTAATGGCAACAGCCCAGAGCGGAACCAAGGTGCCACCGGGCATGATGCTCGAAGTCGGCGGCCCCAGCCGCGCCGTATTAGCAGCCGGGCTCGGCGTCGCGGTCGGGCTTTTCGTCGCCCTCATCGACCAAGTGACGCGGCAGGCGTGGGTGCGCCTCGTGCTCGGCCGCAACGAGGGCAGAGAATGGCCGATCGATGGCGAAAAGACGCTGATTGGACGAGACGAGCGCGCCAACGTACCGCTTTTTGGAGACATGAACGTCGCACCACTCCACGCGATCATTTTCAAGCAGGGCTCACAGTACGTCATCCAAGACCAAAACACCGGGATCGGGATCGGAGTCAACAACCAGCGCGTCGCAACGGCTGCACTCAATCCCGGCGACAGCTTCCAAATCGGCTCGCACAACCTCCAGTTTCTGATGAAGGAGTCTGCTGCACGCGCGATGCACGAGGGACGCGCTCACGGCCAACCGGTCGGTGCACCCGGCCAGTCGGCCCCGATTCAACCAATCGCACAGCCCGGTCAGGCACCTGCGCAGGTGCCGCAGCACATGCAGCCGTACCAACAGGCAGTCTCGCAGCCGACCCAGGCGTTCACGGCGCCCGCACAGGCACCGTCGGGGTTTGCCCTCGTCGCAACCTCGGGCCCGATCACCGGCCAAAGGTTCAACGTCTCGACGCAAATGGAGGCGGGAAGGGAAGCGACAGGCATCGCGCTCGGATTTGACCAGCAGGCGTCACGGCGCCACGCCGCATTTACGCCGACATCAAGCGGTCTGCAAGTGCAGGACCTCGGCAGCACAAACGGCACAATGGTCAACGGGAACCGGGTTCAGAGCGCAACGCTCAACCGCGGAGACGTAGTACAGATTGGTAGCACGATGTTTCGTGTAGAGTAGAGAGAGCCACAGATGGACAAGACGCAGAAGATCGACCCCAACAAGACGATCGCTACCGGAGCGATGGACAATCGCACGATGGCGATGGGTGCGCCTCCCGTCGCTGGCGACCCCAACAGGACGACAGCGTGGGCTCCGGCCGAGCCCATCACCGTCACGGTCACGCCCAGCCGCACAGCAACGATGGCGAACGGGCCGGCTCGTGAGCAGTTCCTGGTGGACATATCCGCGAGCGACACGCCTGGGCTTCCAGGCGTCGCAGTAAGCGGTCCGCGCACTCCCCTCAACCTGTGCCTCGTCCTCGACCGCAGCGGATCGATGGAGGGCGCGCCGCTGGACTATGCAAAGCAGGCAGTCTCGCACGTGGTCGATCTCCTCTCCCCCAACGACGTCTTGTCCATCGTGGTCTTTGACGAGACGGTCGACGTCCTAATGCCGCCGCAGAGGGTCACCAACAAACAGGCGATCAAGGACGGCGTCGCGCAGATCCAGCCCGGATACACGACAAACATCTCGGACGCGATGACCCTTGCGGCGCAACAGTTGGCCGCGAACGAAGACAAGTCCCGCGTGACGCGCATGGTCTTCCTCACCGACGGCGAGCCGACTGCGGGCATCAAGGAGCACCACCCGCTGGTCCAGCACTCCGGCGACATCAAGTCGCGCGGCGTGACCTGCACCTTCCTCGGCTTCGGCGCCGAGTACAACGAAGAACTGCTCGCGGCGATGGCCAAGAAGACCGGCGGCAACTACTACTACATCACCCAGCCACAGTTGATCCCGGAGGTCTTCCGCACAGAACTTGAGAAACTCATCACCGTTGCCGCGATGAACCTTCGCCTCGATGTGCGCCTCTCGCGGTGGGTGTCTCTGCGCGGCGGAACCGGTCTGGCTGCCTCGATGGACGACAACGAGTTCACGCTCGAACTCGCCGACCTGGAGCGAGGCGCGTCGCTGCAGCAAGTGTTCGACTTCGACTTCGACAACCACCCTCTCGGTCACTATGTTGTTGCGACCGGAAAACTTTCATACGAGGACACGACAGGCGGCGGTGCGACCAAGACCGTGCCGCTCGATCTCGTGATGGAATTCACGGCCGACGCGGCGCGCTACTCGGTCGCGCCCAACCCCATCGTCGCGAATGCGCACGAGATCTCTGCCGCTTCACGCGTCGTCGAGAAGACCATCATGGGCCTCAAGACGATGCAGATCACGACCGCGCAAGCGATGGCCGAACTGGAAAAGACCCAGGCTCTGCTTCTGGCAGACGGCCGAACCGCCGACGCACAAGAGGTCACGCTCGCGATGAACGCTCTCAAGTCCGGTGACGTCGGCGGCGCAGAAAAGACCCTCATGGGCACCATGCTCCACATCGACCAGGGAAAGAAGTAGGCGGCTTATTGCGAGACTCTGACGACGCGTTGCCACAAGGTACGCTCCCACCTCGCCAATGTCAGAAAAGTCAGCACTCATCGTCTGGGGCGGGTGGGACGGCCACGAGCCGGAACAGGTCGCGGCCCACTTCGCCGACGTCCTCGAGAAGGAGAACTTCGACGTCACCGTCTCCGACACCCTCGACGCCTTCCTCAACCACGACCTCAACAACATCAGCCTGATCGTCCCCGTCTGGACGATGGGCGAGATAACCGGCGAGCAGTGCAAGGCCGTTTGCGACGCTGTCAACAGAGGAACCGGTATCGCTGGCTGCCACGGCGGGATGTGCGACTCCTTCCGCAATAACACAGAGTGGCAGTTCCTCACCGGTGGCCAGTGGGTCGCGCACCCCGGCGACACCGGTGTCACCTACACCGTCAATATGGTCCAAGACCACGAGATCACGCGCGGCATCAAGGACTTCCAGGTCACGAGCGAGCAGTACTACCTCCACACCGATCCGGGCAACAACGTGCTCGCGACCACCGACTTCCCAAACCCTAGCGGCCCCGGCCCGCACACCGGCAACCCGTGCAAGATGCCGCAGGTCTGGACAAAGTCGTTCGGCAAAGGGCGGGTGTTCTACAACGCATTGGGGCACAACCGCGCGCTCTTCGACATCCCTGAGGCGACCGAACTCATGCGGCGAGGGTTCCTCTGGGCGGCAAGGTGACGGTCACGCCTTGCCGCGGAGCATGAACTTCCAGTAGAGGATTGGAAGCATGAACTTCTTGATCAGCCACATGCTCCACCGCTCCTTCCTGGGATCGAGCGGGAAACTCGGCATCAACTTGTCGTCGTAGCCGAACTCCGCCATCATCACGCGGCCGTACCGCGTTACCAGTGGGCAGGAGGTGTAGCCGTTGTATTTCTTGGTCGGCTCTCTGCCATCAAGCACCGCCAGCAGGTTCTCGACCACCACAGGTGCTTGCTTGCGCACTCCCGCTCCGGTCTTCGCGGTCGGCAGTTGCGCGACGTCGCCGATCCCGAACACGTTCTTGAAGTCGGGACTCTGTAGCGTGAACGGGTCGACCTTCATCCATCCAGTCGGCACCTCCGTCGTGGCGAACGCGCTGTTCTTGACGAAGTCCGGCGGCCCCATCTTCGGGGTCGCGTGCAGGAAGTCGTAGTGCACCGTCTCTTCGTGCCCGTCATCGAGGTGCCTAAATGTAGCCTCACTCTTCTCGCGGTCGACCTTGATGAGGTCGTACCGGCCGTGGAACTCGATTCCGCGCTCCTTCAACATAGGTGTCAGCACGTCGCCAAATGCGGCAACCCCGAAGATCCCCGCGCCTTGGAAGTAGGCGCAGACCTTCGTCTTGTCGCGCAGCCCGTGCCCCCTCACGTAGTCCTCAAAGAGGTACATGATCTTCTGTGGAGCGCCGCCGCACTTGATCGGCGTGGCTGGGTGCGTAAACAGGGCGGTTCCGCCCTTGAACGCATGCATCGCCTTCCACGTCTTCGGCGCATATTGGAACGAATAGTTCGTGGCGACGCGCGGATCGTTCTGCAGCGCGTCGGTCAGTCCCTCGATCGCGTCCCACTCGATCTTTAGCCCTGGAGCGACGACGAGGGCGTCATAGGTGACCGTGTCCCCGCCACGAAGCACGACCGCGTTCTCTTCTGACTTAAGCGCGTCCGCGTAGTCCTGAATCCAATTCACGCCTTGCGGAATCAGTGTCGACTCGTCCTTTTCCGTCGATTCGGCTGTCGCTACACCGGCGCCGACGAGTGTCCACATCGGTTGATAGTAGTGCTTCTTGGAAGGTTCGATCAGCGCAATTTTCTCTCCACCGATCCGTGGTGCAAGCCGGGCCGCGACCGTGATCCCCGCTGTACCCCCTCCAATGATGACGACCTTGTAGTGCTTGGACATCGTTCCTCCACGTCTATCCCGGTCTCTCCATATTATTGGAGACAACATGAAGTCCCAAGGATTCTCCGAGTCCCGGGTCGGCCCAACGCACCGCCTGGAGAACGGGCCCACGGGTACCCTAACACCTTCGAATGAGTGTCGTCCAGATCATTCCCCTAGGCGGAGCCGGAGAAATCGGCAAGAACTGCACTGTCGTCCGCCAGGGCGATGAGATGATTGTCGTCGACTGTGGCATCAGTTTCCCGCATGAAGAGCACTACGGCGTCGACATCGTCATCCCGGACTTCACCTACCTCGTCGAAAACAGGAAAGCCCTGACCGGAGTCTTCATCACCCACGCACACGAGGACCACGTCGGCGCGCTCAGTTTTCTGCTTCAAGAGGTCCAGACTCCGATCTACGCTACGCCATTCACAGCGGCAATGATCGAGAGCAAGCTGTCGGAGCGCATCCCCCACATCGACCCGGAGATCAGGATCGTCCAGCCAGGTGACACGGTCGAGGCTGGGTCGATGAGCGTCGAGTACATCCGTGTTACCCACTCGATACCCGAGACCTGCGCTTTGGCGATCGGCACCGAGGTGGGCACAGTTCTCTTCACGGCTGACTTCAAGTTCGACAACGACCCCGTGGACGGTGTAAAGACGGACACGAAGCGTCTGGCGGAGATCGGCAAAGAGGGTGTGCTCGCGCTCGTCAGTGATTCGACCAACGTCGACCGACACGGCTGGGGACCAAGCGAGAGCGAGGTGAGCCGCGGTCTGCGCAAAGTCTTCACCGAGGCGAAGGGACGCGTGATGATGACGATGTTCAGCAGCAACGTACACCGAATGCAACAGGCACTGGACGTCGCAAAGGAAACCGGACGCAAACTAGCGGTCGCAGGGAGGCGCATGGAGGCTACGCTCCAACTCGCGGCGAGGACCGGCTATCTCCAGATTCCGGAGGGCACTTTCGTCCGGCTCGACGAGGCGCTGAAACTGGAGGACGACCAGATAGTCGTGCTAACCACTGGCAGCCAGGGCGAACCGATGGCCGCGCTCAGCCAGATGTCACGCGAGGAGTACAGCCGGCTCCGCGTCAAGTATGGCGACACAGTCCTCTACTCAGCGCGCTCAATCCCGGGCAACGAGGGAGCGATCTGGCGAACGATCAATCGTCTGTTCCTGC
>DATLWQ010000252.1:0-6077 GCA_035576225.1 Fimbriimonadaceae bacterium
GAACTCGTCACCGCCATAGCGCCCGATGAAGGCGCGCGTCGGAAACTCGCGCTTGAGCGTGCGCACGAGTTCGCCCAGCGCTCTGTCGCCCACTTGGTGCCCCCAGACGTCGTTGACGCCCTTGAAGTCGTCGAGGTCGAGCATCGCCACGCTGTAACACTTCGTCTCGATCTGCGCCTTGCGGCAGATCGCTGTGATGTAGAAGTCCAAGGACGCGCGGTTGGCGCACTCAGTGAGATAGTCTTTGCTGCCGACCCCTTCGACCGCCGTCAACCTCTGTTCGAGGTCTCGAATCGACTCGTCAAAGTCGTCCTGTAGCTCCTGGTGCGCGTCCCGCTGTCTGACGAAAAGTTCGCGGGCCCGTTCGGACTCCTGCCGCAGCACCGCACGCATCTGTACAACGTCGTCGGACTGGCTCGCGGTTCTGAGGTGGCGTCCGATCGCGTCGAGACCGCTCAGCGTTTCGTCTTGCCCTACGAACGCCTCCTTTGCCGATGAGACGATCGACTCGACCGTCTCGGCGACGTCGCTCTTGAAGGAGTCCACCTGCTCGCGCTGCCACACGCCAAACTCGTCGGAGGCTTCGGCATACGCCGTGCGGCACGACTCGATCGTGCCAGGACTGAGGGGCGTTTCGGTGAGGCGGCGGACGGCCTCGTCGACGTCACGGACGTACTTCTTGCTCTCCTTGGAGCCTGGGCTCACCATCAGCCCCAGCGTGCTGTGGAGCGCGGAAGCCAGGTAAGCAAGCAGCGGCGAAATCCGCTCTTTGAGGTCAGACTCGCTCAGGGCCTGCCACTCGGTGGTCTTGAACTCGGGCTTGTCGCGCTTGAAGAAGGCCATGGCCTGCCCCTATTCTCGGTTGGAACGAACCTGTCCTAAAGTCCCCATCTAGGCTAACATGGAAGGATGCTGGCGATTCTTCTAGCCCTCGCCGCCCAGACTCCCGACCGCCCTGTCGTCGAAATGAACGTCTACCAGCGGGGCGTGTTCGAGATCGAACTCATGCCCGACAAGGCTCCGAAGACCGTCGCGCACTTTCTGGCTCTCGTCGATAAAGGGTTCTACAACGGCATCCTCTTTCATCGCGTCGTCGACAACTGGGTGGCGCAGGCCGGTGACCCGCTCAGCAAGACCTGGACGCGGGAAGAGGCGCTCAAGGCGCCCGTCGGCTCCTACGGCGAGGTCAAGGGGCTCGGCGACGGTGGCTCCGGCACGACGATCCCCTTCGAGGACAATGACGTCTCTCACCAGCCGGGGACGGTGGGCATGGCGCTCGAATCGCCCGCCAGCGACACGGGCGACAGCCAGTTCTTCATCAACCTCGCCGATAACAAGCGGCTCGACCACAAGTACTGCGTGTTCGGAAAGGTGACCGTCGGGCTCGACAAGATCAAGACGATCCGCCGCGGCGACCCGATCGTTTGGATGCGTAGGAAGCGTTAGCGAGATACGAGGCGGTTTATCGTTCTGGGCCGCTGTCGTTGGAGAGATCACATGTGTTAGCATCAACGATTCTATTTGGTTTGATCTTCGCAAGCAAACCGGCTCAACAGAAGGTGGATCCCGCTGCTCGTACGCAGGTTGCGGACCTACTGTCTCGATTGCCGCTAGGTGACTATAGGGACGAACTGGTCAAGGCGGTGAAGGAAGCGTACTCCAAGGTTGTCACGGACGGGATCGACACCTCCTGGGAACTGTATGGGAACGGCGTTGACCGGGGGCTCAGCGTGAAGGTGTCTTACTTACCGGACGAGAAATCGGTGTTTAGCGCGATCTTCCATTATCCACCGGGCAACCACCCGGACAATAGAGTCAGTCTCGACCAGGCAAAGTCGACCTCACTGGAGTGTGCCAAGGTTTTCCTGCCCCATTTCATTCATTGGCAGGTTGCAGAGCGGACCGCAACTGACCGGGTGTACCAGTTGGCGGTGACCCCCATGATCGATGAGTTTCGGACGACCGAGGACGTCTACGTAGCAATCGACAGATCGAGCGGACTACCAGCAACAATTGGGCGGTCAGGCAGGATGAAGGACTACATGACCTACCCTCACGATCACGTCATCAGTTCGACGCAGGCTGTGCAAGCTGCGCTTGCGGCATACCAGCGGTTCCATCCATACAGTCGCGCGGTTGTTGGCAAGCCGGTTCCCTATCTCTGTAGTCCCCTGTACCTCCTTAAGCAAGGAGATCCTTATGATCTGACTGACGTGGAATACGAGAGGGTCAAGAACCATGTCGCGATGCCTCTGTACCGGGTGGCGATAGCTGACTGGTACAACTTGTCGGCTGAACAGATAGTGTCAGTGCATGCAACGGACGGCAGGGCCTTGTCCATTTCGGTATGGGGCGGCACGTTTGGGGCCTCAGGACGAACTGGCGGCTCGCTGCCAAGTGGCGAAGTCACGCTTGAAGTCGAGGCCGACAAGTCAACCGTGAAAGTCAAACCGCCAGGCGACGCTGCGGGCTCTGTCGATAAAGGACTGCCGATCGCATTACTGATGCACTCTGACGCAATTCTGGCCGCTCGTATTGATGCCAAGAATTCTCTACTGTGGATAGGATCTGAGAAGAAGTGGGTCGCTTACACCTGCAGCAAGCCGGACTTTAACCGGCTCAAGAATCTGGCTCAGGAGCCTGGTACGTTTGGTAACAAGGGCGACTAGAGCTCTTTCTTCGAGGTGGCCTTGCCGTTGTTGCCGACCTCGTAGAGGTACGGCACGCCTGTGCCGAGTTCGACTTTTACGATCTCTTCGGGCGTCAGGTCTTCGATCGCCATGACGATCGAGCGGTTGCTGTTGCCGTGCGCGACGACCAGCACGTTCTTGCCCTGCTTGATGTCGCCCATGATCGCGCGCTCGAAGAAGGGAAGAGTCCTTGCGCGAGTGTCCTTCAGCGCCTCTCCGTTCGGCGGCTTCACGTCATAACTGCGTCGCCAGATGTGCACCTGCTCGGCGCCGTGTCTTTTGACCATCTCGTCCTTGTTGAGCCCGCTCAGGTCGCCGTAGTCGCGCTCGTTGAGCGCCTTGTCGCGGATCACTGGCACTTCCAGCCCCGCCGTGTGCATCACGATCGCGAGCGTCGCCTGTGCGCGCCTGAGTGCGCTGGTGTACGCCACCTGGATCGGGATCCCCTCGATCTTCTTTCCGGCCTCCGCCGCCTCCTCTTCGCCCTGCGGCGTCAGCGGAACGTCGATCCACCCGGTAAAGCGGTTTTCGAGGTTCCAGAGCGACTGGCCGTGGCGGATGAGGATCAGTTTCGACATCGCCCTCCAGGATACCGACAGGAGCGTTCCCTTGTTCCCGCTCCCTCAGGACCGGCCTGCTCTAGTGCGGGCGCCAGAGGCGGTAGCGCATCAGGGTCCAGAACGCCTCCGGCGCGTCGGTCCAGCGAATCTTCTTGCCCGCTTCCTTGCCACGCGGCTCGTAGGCGATCGGTTCCTCGTGGATGTGCTCGCCCAGACGGATCGCCTTGGCGGTCACCTCGGGGCAGAACTCGAAGCGCTCGCACTGGAGTTCCATCGTGTCGAGCAGGTCGCGCCTAAACGCCTTGTAGCACGTCGCCTCGTCGGTGATGCGCCGTTTGTAAAGCACCTTGACGGCGAAGCGCAACATCATGTTGACGAGTTTGTTCGGCAGCGCCATCGATGGGTGCATGCCGTGCAAGAACCGCGTTCCGTACACGACTCCGTAGAGCCCGTCCAAGATCGGTTGCACCAAGCGGGGGATCTCCTCAGGCGAGTATTCGAGGTCCGCGTCCTGCACGATCACGACCTTGCCGGTCGCGTACGCCATGCCGTAGCGCACTGCGCGCCCCTTACCGGTAGGCTCAGGGTTGGTCACCACGATGATCCGGTCGCCGAACCCGGCAAGGATCTCGGGGGTCTTGTCCGTGCTGCCGTCGTCGACGACGATGATCTGTGTGCGAAGCGGGAGCGCAAGCAGCCGCTGCACGACCTCTTTGATCGTCGCCTCCTCGTTCAGTGCGGGCACAATGACGGAGACGTCAGGCTCGAAAGTCTGACTCATTGGACTCTAGAATACACCTCGTGGACTTCAACCAAGTTCCGTGCCAGTTGGGTTCCATCCTCTAGCAGAAGGATTCGCGTATGATAGGGCCCGATGCCGGCGGAATTCGATCTTCTCGTGCAGGGGGGCACCGTGGTCTCCTCCCTCGGTCGGACCGCCGCCGACGTCGGCGTGAGGGCGGGAAGGATCGAGGAGGTCGGGGATCTTTCCGGCGCGGAGGCGGAGAAGACGATCGATGCGCGCGGTCTGCACGTCCTGCCTGGGGTCATCGACACGCAGGTCCACTTCCGAGAGCCCGGGCTGACTCACAAGGAGGACATCGCGCACGGCTCGCTGGCTGCGGCGATGGGCGGGGTGACGACGTACTTCGAGATGCCGAACACCGACCCGCCGACGACGACCGAAGAGGCGCTGGAACAAAAACTCGACATCGCCAAGCGCACGTCGTACGCCAACTATGCGTTCTTCATCGGCGCATCGCGCGAGAACGTCGACGAGTTGCGGGCGCTTGAGGCGCTGCCGGGCACGCCCGGCGTCAAAATCTTTGCGGGAAGTTCCACCGGCACTCTGCTCGTCGATGACGAAGAACTGCTCGAACAAGTGCTACGAAACGGTGCGCGGCCGTGCCCCGTGCACTCGGAGGACGAGGAGCGACTACGCGAGCGCAAGAAACTGATCGACGACGACCCGGACGTGCGCAAGCATCCGTACTTCCGCGACGCGGAGGCGGCACGTCTGTCGACTGAGAGGCTGATCCGGCTTTGCGAAAAGACGCGGCGCCCCGTCCATATCCTCCACGTTTCGACGCTCGACGAACTCCCCCTCTTGAAAGACGCAAAGAAGCGCGGGCTACCGATCACGTGCGAAGTGACGCCACAGCACCTCTACTACGACGCGAGCGCTTATGAGACGCTCGGTTCGCGCGTGCAGATGAACCCTCCGATCCGCGCGGAGGAGCACCGCATGGCGCTTTGGAACGCGCTCGAAGAAGGACTCTTCGACGTCTTCGGCAGCGACCACGCGCCGCACACGATCGAGGAGAAAGAAAAGCCATATCCGCAATCGCCCAGCGGGATGCCCGGCGTGCAGACGATGCTCCCGGTGCTCCTCAATTGGTGCACCAGTGGTCGGCTGACGGTCGAAAAGGTCGTCAAGATGGCCTGCGAGCGTCCTGCCGACCTTTATGGCGTCAAGAACAAGGGCCGCATCGCGGCAGGGTACGACGCGGACCTCGCGATCGTCGACCTCTCGGGGAGTTTCACTATCGATAAGAGTTGGCTCAAGAGCAAGTGCGGGTGGAGCCCGTTCGAGGGTGTCGAACTCACGGGAAGACCGGTTCACACCGTCGTGAGCGGGACAGTGGTCGTTGAGGACTCCGCGCCGACAGAGATGAAAAGTGGCAGAATGGTCCAGTTCACATGGAAGAGTTGATTGTCGGATTCGACTACACGATATGGGCGAACAAGAGGTGGCTCGCCGCGCTCGACAACTTCAAAGACCGTGAACGTGCAGAGAGAGTCATGCGGCACATGGCGTTCTGGCAGCGCAACTGGCTAAAGCGCGCGTCGCTCTCGATCACCGGCGAGGACGTCGATCTTCTTGAAGACGTCCCGGTCGGAGAAAGCCTGGAGCGTGGAGCGCGCGACTGGCAGGCGTTTCTGTTCCGTCACGCAGACCAGGACGTCTCTTTCGTGCGAACGGAAGGAGGGGCCATGAAGTTCAGGCTGCACATGATCGCCAAGCAACTGATCGGGCACGGCGTTTACCATAGGGGGCATCTGCGCGGCCTTGCGGACGCCGAGGGACTGGAGGACTTCCCAGACACCGACTGGTTCTTCTATTGCATCGCAGACGACCGATGATCGGTCTGGAACTTTGCCACGCGCTCCTTGCGCTTGCTCAGGACGCGCACCTCGAACTTGGTGTCGTCGTTTCCATCCGCCCAAACGAGGTACCAACTGCGGTAGTAGTCGCCCAAAGGCAGGGGCGCGTCGGCGATCGGGTCTTCAAACTCGCCCGTCAGTGACCGCCCGAAGGGGAGCGCCT
>DATLWQ010000253.1:0-5357 GCA_035576225.1 Fimbriimonadaceae bacterium
GGTCTTACAGGGGCGAGGTCTCCGTCGACCACGCCTTCGAAGTCATCGCAAACGAGGTCGCGGAGGGGCGACTCGATCCCATAGTCTACGAGGCCCTGAGGAAAATCGTGGCCGAATATGGAATTATCAAGGATGAGCCCAGGCTTCTGCAACGAAGGGCAGCCTAGCAAAAAAGCCTAAGGAATCCCGTCAACGTTCCGATACTCCAAATATAGCGATACAGCGGGGCACCCGAATGAGCAACGAAGACGCCAGAGCAGACAACCGGAAGCACGCCCGCTTCGAACTCCTTGACTATGCGATGATGCAGGGGGAGGACAAGCGAGAGAACCCCTCGCTCAGGGCGGTCATCGTCGACGTCAGCCTAGGAGGGCTCCAAATCCGCTCCCGCACCAAGTTCCAGCACGGCGACATCTACCATTTGGCCATTGGGCGCGTCGATTCGACGCCGCTTCTGGTCAGCGCAGAAGTCCGCTATAGCGTGAACGTCGAGGGATCGGACCTCTATGCGACCGGGTTCAAAGTACAGCCTGAGGACAACGCTCAGAGGATCGCGTGGGTGGACTATGTCCACAACGTCTTCCAGAGTCAGGGCGAGGCACTGATCTACTAAAGCCGGCTATCCGCCGCCGCAGCCGCAAGAACCGCAACCGCCGCCCTCTCCGCCTTCCGCCTGGAACGAAGAGCCACAGCCACATGTGCTAATCGCGTTGGGGTTCTCGATCTTGAACCCGCCACCCATCGAATCGTCGACGAAATCGACCGTCGAACCGTCCATGTACTGCAGGCTCAGTCCGTCAATCAGGATCTTCACCCCTTCGTGCTCGAAGGCCTGGTCGCCATCCTCCGGCTCGTTTTCATCCAGGGCCATCCCGTAGGTCAAGCCCGAACATCCGCCTCCGGCCACCCAGACACGAAGGGCCGCGCTCGTCTTGTTCTCGGCGGCGATTAAGTCCTTGAGTTCCTGGGCTGCTCGGGGCGAAAGGGTAATTGCCATAGTGACCTTCTGTCCTACTCTCTACGTCAAGTTTAACCCACAGGTACTAGTTCGCGGAACAAATGGGCAATTCGCACCGTTTCGGTAGTGCGTGTGGTTATTTCACAGAACTTCTCGTGAGAGGATCACGCCCTGGTCGTCCGCGACTGGCACTGGCCAGTCGGGCCGGCAGGAGTTTGCTCATATCCCCGTAAAGAGAAAATGGTAAACGAAAAAACGTCAAACGGCCGGACTCGGCTCCTGGCTGCCGCTTCGAGGTTGTTCTCCGCAACTGGACTGGGTGAGGTCACCGTGTCCCAAATCCTAGATCAGAGCGGGCTCAAAGCCCCCACGCTGTACCACCACTTCGGCGGCAAGGAGCGCCTCTATGTAACTTGGGTCGGCCAAGCCCTGGGAACGGCACGACATGACCTCTGCTCGACTCTGCGCTCCTATGGCCCGATCAACGACAAGCTGATCGCCTATGCGAACACACTGCTCGGACAGCCTTTCGACCTACTGCAAATCCTCAGGGATCGGCAAATCCTGACAGAGCCTGACGCCTACGACAAGGTTCAAGAGAGCGTCTCCTCATGCCTCATCGTCCCGCTGGCAGAGGCGATGGACAGCAATTTTAAGGTCGACAACCCCGCAGTTTCCGCAAACCTCTTCCTCCTCATGGTCGCGTCCTGTAAGAAGCCGTACTCGATCAAGGACGGCTCGCTCCCTCCAGTCGCCCATACGGTCGACGTATTCCTGGACGGCATCGAAAACTGACGGTCCGCGGGGGACGTAGGCCCGGATGGGCAGCCCCCGCCCTGGGACCAAGTATCCTTGCCCAGTTCCCGCTTGGAACAAGGATCTGATCAGCGAGAATGCCCTACGTCGTCACTGAGCCGTGCATCGGTGTCAAGGACAAGTCCTGCCTCACCGTCTGCCCCGTCGATTGCATCTATGAGATCGACGAAATGGTGGTCATACACCCGGACGAATGCATCGACTGTGGACTCTGTGAGCCCGAGTGCCCAGTCACGGCCATCTTCGTCGATACGGACGTACCGGAGCAGTGGGTCGAGTACATAGAGCAGAACAAGAGGGAAGCCGAGAAGGTTGCCTCCAAGTAGCCGCGGCAAGGCTGAAACTGCGTTTGGCGTTCCCCGGTATTCTTTGACCAATGCCCCCTAGCAAAGACCAAGAGAGCCCGAGCAAGCTCGTCAAGGCGGCCCAAGACCAGTTCGTCCTGGAATGGGGCCGGATGAGTTCCAGTTGGGGCATCAACCGCACGATGGCGCAGATCCACGCCCTCCTGCTCGTTACCGGCAGGCCCCAGAGCGTGGACGACCTCATCGAACGGCTCCACATCAGTCGCGGCAACGCTAGCATGAACCTGCGCGATCTGATTGACTGGGGCATCATCCAGCGGTTCCGTAGGCCCGGTGATCGTAAGGACATCTACATCAGCGACGACGACATATGGCATGTCTTCAGCCGAGTCGTCCGCGAGCGAAAGCGCCGGGAGATCGACCCGACCATTGCCGCCATACGCGACTGTCTGGCAATGGTTCCAGAGGACGATAAGTCCGAAGACGCCGTCGTCCTGCGCGATCGGCTCAGAACCCTCCTCGACGTCTTCGGCCTGATCGACCTCATTTTCGATCAGGTCTTCGCTAGCGACGAGGCGTTCCGCGCGGCGATCGAGACCTATAACCCCTCGGCTAGGGGAAAAGCAAAAACTAGCGAATGAACCCGTAGCGCCCCGCGCTGGCCAGGGGTATGGTGACCTTGGATGCCGCGAAAGTCGACATCGCCGAAAGAGCGCCAGACCGCACTCCGCGTACCGGTGTTGCCGGTTCGCAATACGGTTCACTTCCCTGGCGTCATCAAGACCCTTCTTATAGGTAGGGACATCTCGTTGCGCGCGCTGCACGAGGCCCTGGAACGCGGCCGCGAGACGATCGTCCTGAGCCAGAAAAACCACGAGGTCGACGACCCCACACAGCGAGACCTTTATCGCGTCGGCACAGTGAGCGAGATCCTCCACGTCCTCCCCCTGCCCGACGGCACCATGCGAGTCGTGCTACGTGGCCTGGCTCGCGCAAAGGTCTCCAAGATCGCGTTCCAGAACGGCTTCTTCGTCGGTACGTGCAGCTTCTTGCCGGAAAGGACTGAGGACACAGAGCACGTCACAGCGCTGATGCGCGAGTGCGTGGGCACCTTCCAGCAGGCCACCAACCTCGGTCTCCAGGCACCCCCGGAGGTTCTAGACATCGTCGCCACGATCCAGGAGCCCGGCGAACTCGCGGACACGATAGCCCACCACCTACCGAGCCTCTCCACCCCAGTCAGACAGGAACTGCTTGAGGAGGCGGACGTGTCCAAGAGGCTCGAACGGCTCGTCCACATCCTCGCGCGCGAACTCCAGGTCCTCGAACTCCAAACATCGCTCCGAAGCAAGGTCGAGGAAGAACTGGGCCAGACCCAGCGCGAGTACTACCTCCGCGAACAACTTCGCGCCATCCAGCAGGAACTGGGCGGCGAAGAGGACGTCTTCAGCGAGGAGGGCGAGGAGTACCGCAAGAAGATCGAGGCGGCAGGCATGCCGGCAGAAACCCACGACAAGGCGATCCAGGAACTGCGCAGACTCGAGCGTGCGCCGAGCAGTTCGCCCGAGGGAATGGTCATCCGCAACTACCTCGATTGGCTCGTAGACCTCCCTTGGCAGACGACCACGGACGATCTGATCGACGTCAAAAAGGCGGCAACCATCCTCGACCGCGACCACTATGGGCTCGAGAACGTCAAAGATCGCATTCTCGACTTCCTGGCCGTGCGCCAACTCAGCAAGTCTCTGCGCGGCCCCATCCTCTGCTTCGTCGGCCCTCCCGGCGTCGGCAAGACCAGCATTGGGCGCTCGATCGCCGAATCGCTCGGACGCAAGTTCCACCGGATCTCCCTCGGTGGTGTGCGCGACGAGGCGGAGATCCGCGGCCACAGGCGCACTTACATCGGCTCGATGCCCGGTCGTCTCATCCAGGGCGTCAAGCAGTGCGGAACCAAGAACCCGGTCTTCATGCTCGACGAGATCGACAAGATGACCAGCGACCTTCGCGGCGACCCGACCAGCGCGCTCCTCGAGGCCCTTGATCCAGAGCAGAACGACCACTTCAGCGACCACTACATCGAAGCGACATTCGACCTCAGCAACGTGATGTTCATTACGACGGCCAACCTGCTGGAGAATATCCCCCCACCCTTGCGCGACCGCATGGAGGTGATCCGCTTCCCCAGTTACACAGAGCAAGAAAAACTCCAGATCGCTCAGAAGTACCTCGTTCCGCAGAAACTCCAGGAGCACGGCCTGAAGAAAAGCCAATTGACGATCCCCAAGGCCGCGATCGAGACTATCGTCCGTGAGTACACGCGCGAGGCAGGCGTCCGCTGGCTGCAGAGGGAGATCGCCACGGTCTGCCGCAAGGCGGCGCGCCAGATCGCTGAGGGCAAGAAGAAGAACGTCAAGGTCGACGCAACAATGCTTCAGAAGATGCTCGGCAAGCCTCGCTTCCGCTACGGCCTCAAAGGAAAGAAGGACGAGGTCGGCACGGCGACGGGACTGGTCTATTCGGAGTATGGCGGCGACATCGTCACCATCGAGGCCAACCTCAGCAAGCCGTTCGGTGAACAGCCGCAGATCCACCTTACCGGAAGCCTCGGCGATGTCATGAAAGAGTCAGCGATGGCGGCCATGACCTACATCCGAGCGAACCAAGCGTCGATCCTCAAGGGCAAGGAGTTTCGCTACGACCTCCACATCCACGTCCCCGAGGGTGCGGTCCCCAAGGACGGCCCCAGCGCGGGCGTAACCATCCTGACAGCGCTCGTCTCGGCCCATACAGGCCGTCCAGTGCGACGTGACGTCGCGATGACCGGAGAGGTCACATTGCGCGGCAAGGTTCTTCCGGTCGGTGGAGTCCGCGAAAAGGTGTTGGCCGCCCACCGGGCGGGGATCAAGAACATCATTCTGCCCGCCGAAAACATGCGCGACTTGGACGAACTCCCCGAGGGGCCCCGTGCTGACCTCACGTTCCACCCGGTCAAGACCGTGAC
Organism: Fimbriimonadaceae bacterium; assembly: GCA_035576225.1. Taxonomy (GTDB): domain Bacteria; phylum Armatimonadota; class Fimbriimonadia; order Fimbriimonadales; family Fimbriimonadaceae; genus JADFMN01. The sequence goes on from DATLWQ010000253.1 coordinate 5,081, forward strand.
CGAGGTTCTCGACCTCGCGTTGCGCTAGTCCTTCGCCGCCAACGCCTTCGACGGCCCGACCTCGAGCATCCGCTGCAGGGCGACCAACGCGGGAGCACGCACGTCTTCGGGCACGATCACCTGGTTGACGACCCGGCCAGCAACGAGTTCTTCGAGCGCCCAGCACAGGAACGAGGGGTGAATGCGGTACATCGTCGAACACGGACAGATCTGCGGGTCGAGGCAGAAGATCGTCTTGTCAGCGTGCTGTTTCGCTAGGCGGCTCACGAGGTTGATC
>DATLWQ010000254.1:0-2957 GCA_035576225.1 Fimbriimonadaceae bacterium
TGGCTGAGGCCACGATCCACGGCGCCGACGTGCAACTCATCGACGGGCTGATCAACGACTGCGGCCGCATCATCGGCGAGGTGAAAGAGAAGAACGGCTGGTTCGACATGAGCACGCTCAAGGAGCCTTACCGGGTCGAGGGTAAGAAGACCATGGGCTACGAGGTGGCCGAGCAGATGGGTTGGACACTGCCCGACGCGATCGTGTACCCCACGGGTGGCGGGACCGGACTGGTCGGCATGTGGAAGGCGTTCGATGAGATGGATTCGTTCGGCTGGATCGGGGAGAAGCGTCCGAAGATGATCTCTGTGCAGGCCGAAGGTTGTTGTCCGATCGTGACAGCGTTCGAGAAGGGTGAGCGGTTCGCAGAACTGCACCAAAACGCGCGCACGTCCGCGAGCGGGCTGCGCGTTCCTGCGGCGGTCGGGGACTTCATCATGCTCGACCTGATCCGCGCGAGCGGCGGGACGGCGATCGCGGTCTCTGACGAGGAGATGATCGCCTGCGCGAAGGAGATGGCCGCCAAGACGGGTGTCTTCGCAGCGCCCGAGGGCGGAGCGACGCTCGCGGGCTACAAGCGTCTCATTGCTTCAGGATATTTGAAGCCAGGTGATCAGGTGGTCCTGTTCAACACCGGCTCAGGCGTCAAGTACCTGGAAGCGCTGGGGTGACCAGGCTCCAAGTCAGGCCACGCTAGTTGCTGAACGCGATTTCGTGATGGCGAGTGGCACCAAAGCGACGGCGACCACAGCAAGCCCGGCCGCCACGAGGAAGGCGACGCTAAACCCGACGTAGTCCCACAACAGACCCGTCAGGCCGCTGGCGCCCAGTGCGGCGAACCCCGTCAGTAGGTTGAATACGCCCATCGCCGTGCCCTTGGCCTCCTTCGGAGCGTTGTCCGCAACAAGCGCCTTGCTCACGCCTTGGGAAATCCCGATGTAGATGCCGTACAGGAGGAACAAGGGCCAGAGCGCCGAGGCCCCTGTCAGCGCGAAACCCACATAGACCAGCGCATAGAGCACCCAAGAAGAGCCCATCAGCCACCAGCGGCCGACCTTGTCGCTCAGGCGGCCCGCCGGATAACTCACCAGCACATAGGTGATGTTGTAGGCCATGTACGCGAAGACGACTGAGAAGTCGGTCAGGTGAAGGTCCTTGGCTCGAAGGAGGAGAAACGCGTCCGATGAGTTAGCGAGCGCGAACACGAGGTTAGGCACCATCACCCACCAGAAGGAACTGGGAAGTGAACGCCAAGAGACCTTCTTCCGCTCCTCCTTGGAGACCGCCGGACTGCTCTCCTGGATGCGAGTCGTCAGGTACCACGCGACGACGCCTGGTACAAACGCAATCAGGAAGATGGTCTTGTACTGGTCGTTCAACAGGGCGATCAGCCCGAGCAGGATTACGACGCCGAGAAGTGCGCCCGCCGTGTCCATGGTGCGGTGCATACCGAAGATCTTCCCCGCTGTCTCCTTAGGCGCAACGTCGGCGATAAGGGCGTCTCGTGCGCTCGTGCGCAGCCCTTTCCCGAACCGATCGAGCACGCGCGCGAACACGACGACCGGCCAAGCAAACGCGAGCGCCAGGAGCGGCTTTCCGACCGCGCTGAGGCCGTAGCCCCACTCGACGAACGGCTTGCGCTTGCCGATCCTGTCCGAGTGCAGCCCGCTCCAGCCCTTAAAGACGTTGGCCGTCGCTTCAGCGAGCCCTTCGACCAGGCCGACGATCGCCATCGGCGCACCGAGCACGCGGGTCAGGAAGAGCGGGACGATCGGGTAGATGATCTCTGTGCTCGTGTCGGCGAAGAAACTCACCCAACCGAGCGTCCAGACGCGGCGCGGAATGCCCCAGCGCCCCGGCTCGCTATCGTGCAAGGTACGCCTCGAACGCTTTCCAATGGTCTTCGTCGACGCCGCCGAAGAGGGAGACCCCCGAAGCGCCGTGGTCCATCGCCGTGCTTAGCGCCTTTGTGAAATCTGTGACCTTCCCAAGGTCAGGCATGTAGAGGCCCGCGTAGACGGGCAGGAGCGTTGCTTGGATGTTTTCTGTCATTCGGTCTCCGATCCATTCGACCTTTTCTTCATAGAAACTGCTGTAGAGCATCGGGCAGACGCCGTCCAGCGGCCAGTTCCCCCAGTCCTGCCTGCAGATGTATCGCGCTAGCCGCGGCGTCGGGAACACCGCAGCCGTGATCTTCTTCTTGCGCTTCCACGCGACTTCTGCAAGTTGGATGACAAGCAGGGTCACGGAGTCGTAGCGGAAGTGCAGCCACTCCTGGTCGTTCGCCGGATCCTTGATCTCCATCGGGTCGCGGCCGGTCTCTGCCTTGAAGGCGTCACGCGCGTGCTTGCCGTAGTCAAAGTCGTAGTCCGGCAGTTCGGTCGTCTGGTCGAGGCCGTACTTGGCCCACAGAGCGCGCGGCAGGATGACGTCAGGATAGCGGACGTAGTCGAGGTGCACGCCGTCGACCGCCTTGTGCGACGCCAGTTCGTCGACCTTGTCCTTGAGGTAGTCCTGCACGCCGGGAATGAGGGGCGACACCCATCGGTAGTAGTCGACGTAGGGTGGATGGTCGAAGCAGGACTTCCCTGTCCGGCTCACCATGTACCAGTCGGGGTGGTTGTCCATGATCCACTTGTCGCCCCGGTTCGTGGTCCACATCCAGGAGTGGAGTTCGAGCCCCGCCTCCTTGACGGCGTCGAACTCGCGGTCGTCGATCCCTCCACCGAGGAACACCCCGGTGATCCCGTGGCTCTTCAGGCTGGTGTAGCGCGCCTTGAGTTCGTCTGCGGTGGCCTTCTTGTTCAGCCCAGTCCAGACGTAGTATTTCTTGGACCGGTCGTAGTCGAACTTCTCCTTCTTTTCTGCGAGGTCTATCTTGTTGAGGGCTGTGAGTGCTATCCCGGCCTGCAGGCCGCCGACAAGAAACTCACGCCGATCCATGGCTCCATTCTGGC
>DATLWQ010000255.1:0-7113 GCA_035576225.1 Fimbriimonadaceae bacterium
AACAAGCGGGGCGCTGACTTCACCGGATGCAACAAGGTCGTTAAAGATTTTTCCCATAGCTGCGCGCTCTCCGTATCCGAGCCAGCAGATGCGACAGGGAAGCCCCTGAAACTTGATCTTCTTCTGCGCGAGTTTCATCCACCGATCGAGCACTTGATCTTTTGGGAACAGTTCCAAAGCAAGTTGGTCAGTCACCGCGATGTCAGAAGGATCGCCCGACAAGGCAGCCCACCGGAACGGCCCGCGCCCCTCGCAGAACATCGGCCGGATGTATTCCGGTACGAAGCCCGGAATGTCGAACGCGTTCGAAACACCCGCCTCGACCGCAAACGCCCGGATGTTGTTGCCGTAGTCGAAGGCGACTGCCCCCTTCTTCTGGAGTTCGAGCATCGCCGAGACGTGCCTGCCCATCGCCTCAATCGACTTTTTTGTATAAGTTTTAGGGTCAGACTTCCTCAGTTCCAGGGCGTCAGCAAGACTCATGCCGTTAGGCACATAGCCGTTCAAGGGGTCGTGCGCGCTCGTCTGGTCGGTCAGCATGTCGGGCACCAGCCCGCGCGAGACCATCTCCGGCAGCACGTCTGCGCAGTTGCCGACCAACCCGACCGAGACCGGCTCGGAAGACTCCTCGATGATCTGTAGTGCTTCGTCCAAGGAATGAGCAATGTGGTCGCAGTAGCCCGTCTTCAAGCGCTTCTCGATCCTCGCCGGATCGACCTCCACACCGATGAACGAGGCGCCCGCCATCGTCGCCGCGAGCGGCTGTGCGCCGCCCATTCCACCCATGCCTCCGGAGACAACCAGTTTGCCCTCCAAAGAGCCACCGAAGTGCTTGCGCGCACACGCCGAAAACGTCTCGAACGTCCCCTGCACGATCCCCTGGCTGCCGATGTAGATCCACGACCCCGCGGTCATCTGCCCGTACATCATCAGCCCCTTTCTTTCTAGATCGTTGAAGTGCTCCCAGTCAGACCACCGACCGACGAGGTTGCTGTTTGCGATCAGCACGCGCGGTGCATAGTCGTGAGTTTTGAAAACACCCACCGGCTTCCCGCTCTGAATTAGAAGCGTCTCGTCGTTTTCCAGGGATCTCAAAGTTCGAACGATCGCGTCGAACGCCTCCCAAGACCGTGCGGCACGCCCGGTACCACCGTAGACGATCAGGTCGTCGGGCTTCTCGGCCACTTCGGGGTCGAGGTTGTTCATGAGCATCCGCAGCGCGGCCTCCTGCTGCCAGCCCTTGCAGGAGATCTCCGTCCCGCGCGGCGCGTGGATCGCCGTCCTCGTCGACATGCCCCTATTCTACAGTTAGCCTTCGCTCACGGATCGCCGTGCTGAGACGTTCGATGTCCTCAGAGAGCGGTCGATCCGACTCCAGGTGTGGAACGATTTTGCGCACCTTCTCATAGATTCCTTGCAGCCTGGGTCCAGGCTTCAGCGGCTTGCGATATTCGAGCCCCTCGGCCGCCGCCATCAGTTCGATCGCGAGGATCGCCTCCACGTTCTCCACGATGTGCCGGAGTTTCAGCGCCGCATACGTCCCCATCGAGACGTGGTCCTCTTTCCCGCCGCTGGTCGGCAAATTGTCGACTGATGCGGGATGTGACAAGACCTTGCACTCGTTCAAAAGGGACACCGCCGCGACGTGCGCGATCATGTACCCGCTGCCGGTCCCGGGGTTCGAGGTCAGGAAAGCCGGCAACCCCTCGCTCATCTCCGGCGTCACCATGCGGTCGATCCGTCGCTCGGCGATCGAAGCGAGGTCGGTCATCGCGATCGCCGCGTAATCAAAACCAAGCGCCAGTGGCGCGCCGTGGAAGTTGCCACCGCTGAGCACGTCACCGTTTTCAAACACCAGGGGATTGTCGGTCGCCGAGCCCGTCTCGGTCTCGACGAGCGATACGACGTGTGAGACCGCGTCGCGCGCCGCACCGTGCACCTGCGGCATGCAGCGCAGGGAATAGGCGTCCTGTACTCGCTCGTCGCCTTCCAAGTGCGAAGTGCGGATCTCGCTCCCCTCCATAAATGACATCAAGTGCTTTGCGGTCGCTCTTTGGCCAGAGAAGGGCCGCGCGTCGTGGATGCGCGGATCGAAAGGCACCGGCGTTCCGAGCAGAGCCTCCAGCGTCATCGCGCCGCTCGCGTCGGCGATCTCCAAGAGTCGCAAACAGCGGGCAAGCGCAAGTCCACCGATCGCCATCATCGCCTGCGTCCCGTTCAGCAGCGCGAGCCCCTCTTTCGCATGCAACTTGAGCGGCTCGATACCCGCGTCAGCAAGTGCCTCGGACGATGCGACGCGCGAACCCTTGTAGTCGCACTGCCCCTCGCCGATCACCGCGAGCGCAAGGTGTGCAAGCGGAGCGAGGTCGCCGCTCGCCCCGACCGACCCCTGCTCGGGAACGACCGGATGAACCCCCGCATTGAGCAAAGAGACCAATTTCTCAGCAACGACGGGCCGCGCTCCGGAAAACCCTAACGCCAGAACGTTCGCCCGCAGAAGTAGCATCGCCCGCACTTCAGGCTCAGAAAGGTGCCGCCCGACCCCGCACGCGTGGCTCCTCACCAAGTTGACCTGTAGGGCCAAGATCTCATCGTCTGGCACGCGGACGGAAGAGAGCTTCCCAAACCCCGTGTTCACGCCATAGACGGTCTTGCCTTCGGCGACGATCTTTTCGATCACCGCACGAGAAGCGGCCATCCTTTCGAATGCAGTTGGATCAACTTCGAGACGTTCGCCCTCGTAGGCAACGCTCTCTATCTCGCTCAGGCTAAGCCGCTTACCGCTGACGACCATCGGCGTGAGATTACCAACATACCGGGCGCCCCACGAAAGGCCGGCAGTACGTCACGGGACCAAGGAACAAGGCCCCTACGAACGAAGATTAAAGCAGTATGAGTTCTATCCCGGAAGGAACAGATATCGGCCACGTCCACCTGAAAGTCGCCGACCTTGACCGGGCCATCGGCTTCTACCACGGGGTCCTCGGTTTCGACGTCACCCAGCGCCTAGGCTCGCAGGCTGCGTTCCTCTCGGCCGGCGGCTACCACCACCACATCGGACTCAACACATGGACGAGCAAGGGCGGCGCCCCGCCACCGCCGGGGACGACCGGCCTGTACCACGTCGCGATCCGCTACCCGTCGCGGCAGGCGCTGGCCGACGCTCTGCGCCGTCTACAAAGCGCAGGCGTCCGGCTCGATGGCGCCAGCGACCACGGAGTCAGCGAAGCCCTCTACCTCCGCGATCCAGACCAGAACGGTGTGGAACTCTACTGGGACCGACCGCAGGAGCAGTGGCCAAAGGACGCAAACGGCAACCTTGAAATGGTCACCGACCCTCTCGACCTCGCTTCGCTCTTGTCTGAGCCGGCCATGTAACTAAGGAGAGACTATCGCCCGGGAATCTGAAGCGCAGTTGTCGCAGGCGCGATCGCGCTGACCGGCAATTCATCGAAACTCAACGGCTATACTCGTTCCGATGGCCAGAAAGACATCCCGTCGCGATTTCCTCAAAGCGTCCGCCGCCGCTGCCGTCGGCGTCACCCTGGGCCTCCCTGCAGTGAGCGAGGCCCGAACCCGCCAAGACTCAAAGAAGGACGTTCCTCGCTTCGCCCTCATCGGCGTGACCGGAAGGGGAGGAGCGCACGTGAAGTCTGCTTCAGATATGGGCGTCATCGTCGCCATGGCCGACGTCGACGAGGATCACCTCGCAAAGGTTATGCCCGACCATCCCGACGCTGCCACGTTCCAGGACTACCGCACCATGCTCGACTCGATGCACAAGGAGTTCGATGCAGTAGTGATCGCCATCCCCGACCATCAGCACGCCGTAGCGGCGGCCATGGCCATGCACTACGGCAAGCACGTCTACTGCGAAAAGCCGCTCACCCGCACCGTCGGCGAAGCGCGCGCGCTAGCCAGGATCGCAAAGGAGCAGAAGGTAATGACCCAGATGGGCAACCAGGGCACCGCCAGCACCAACCTTCGCAAGGTCGCCAAACTCATCCAACTGGGCGCGTTTGGCAAAGTCAAGGAGGTCCACTGCTGGACCAACCGCGCTGGCGGGTGGTGGCCACAGGGCGTCGACCGCCCGCTCCCGACGTTCGACGCTCCCAAAGGCCTCGACTGGGATCTGTGGGTCGGCCCTGCGCCGTTCCGCTTCTATGCGCCCGGCTACCACCCGTTCGCGTGGCGCGGATGGTGGGACTTCGGCTGTGGAGCCCTCGGCGACATCGGTTGTCACTGCATGAACCTCCCCTTCATGGCGCTCGACCTGCGCGACCCGATCGCCATCAGCGCGAAGACCTCCGGCCATAACCGCGACAGTTTCCCCCAGTGGTCGATCATCACCTACGAGTTCGGCCGCCGCAACGGACGTCCACCGCTCAACCTCTACTGGTACGACGGCGGCAAAATTCCCTCGCAGGATCTCGCGCCCGGCGTCGACCTTGACGTCAACGGCTCGCTGATCGTCTGCGAAAAGGCGACGCTCTACAGTCCGCACGAGTACGGCATGGAAACCCACATCGTCGGCGGAGGTGACCTGCCGCGCGTCGATATCGACGAGTCGCCGGGACACTTCCAAGAGTTCGCCAACGCTGTCGTCGGCGGCCCTACGCCGGTTTCCAACTTCCCGGGCTACTCCGGGCCCTTGACGGAGACCGTCGTCCTCGGAAACCTCGCGGTCTGGGCCGACGGCCCGCGCCTCGAGTGGGACGCCGCGAATATGACCGTCAAAGGCACCGACGAGTATGACCGGCTGCTCAACCCGCTCTACCGGGGCGACTGGGAACTCTAGTCGCCCAATTGACGGCCCCGGCCCGTCCTAAATCGTGGTGAGACGCAGAACAAAGATCGTTTGTACGCTCGGCCCTGCGGTCGATTCAAAGTCCAAACTCAAGGCGCTCGTCGCGGCTGGCATGAACGTCGCGCGCATCAACTGCAGCCACGGCGACTGGGAGACGAGGAAGAAGTGGATCAGTTGGATCGAGGAACTTCAACCCGCGCTCTCACCGATCGCCGTGCTCATCGACCTCCAAGGCCCCAAGTTCCGCATCGGCTCAGTCCCTGGAGACCGAATCGAAGTCAAGCCCGGCGCTGACCTGACCGTTGCGCAGAAGGGTGAGTGCACGGTCACTGTCCAAGACAAAGAGATATGGTCGAAGATGGAGCCGGGCGACCGGCTTTTGCTCGGCGACGGCGATGTCGAACTGAGACTCGGCGAAAAGAAAGACGGGGTCTTCCAGTGCAGATCGACGTCCGGAGGTACAGTGCGCTCGCGCCAGGGCGTCACGCTGGTCGGAAAGTCGTTCAGCGTGCCTGCACTCACCGAGAAGGACAGGGAAGACCTCAACGAAGCAATAGAGGTCGGCGCCGACTACATCGCGCTCAGTTACGTGCGCCGCGCGACGGACATGCGCGAACTTCGACGGCTTGTCGACGAGCACGATCCCGAAATCAAACTCGTCGCGAAGATAGAGACCAAAGAGGGACTCAAGAACATTGACGAGGTCATCAAGTCCACCGACGTCGTCATGGTCGCGCGCGGCGACCTCGGCCTACAGATGGACTTCGACGAAGTGCCGGTCGCACAAAAGCGAATCATCGACAAGTGCAACGCCAACGGCACGCCGGTCATTACGGCCACGCAGATGCTCGAGAGCATGCTCCACTCCCCTCGCCCGACGCGCGCAGAGGCGAGCGACGTCGCTAACGCAATCCTCGATGGCACCGACGCCGTGATGCTCAGTGGCGAGACCGCGACCGGCGACTATCCCGTCGAGTCTGTCAAGACGATGGGCGCAATCGCGGAAAAGATTGAAGGCCTCATCGACCACGCCGCGCGCATGTCCGACGGCAGGCACGCGACACGCGACCACGAGACGGACTCCGTCGCTCACGCAGCCGCTTCGATCGCCGACGCGCTCAGGGCCAAAGCGATTCTCACCACGAGCACCAGCGGCACGACGCCGCGCTTGGTAAGCCGCTACAGGCCCTCCATGCCGGTCCTCTGTTCGTGCTGGAAGACAAGGACGCAGCGCCAACTTGCAGTGGTTTGGGGAGTCGAGTCGGCGCTCGTCGACCTCCCAGAGACCACCGACCAGGCAATTTCCTCTACCGTCGACGCTTTCCTAGGCTACAAGAGGGTCAAGGTCGGGGACAAGGTGGTCGTCACGGCGGGCTTTCCGCCAGGTATGCCAGGCAACACCAACATGCTCATGGTCCTGGATGTCTGATACAATAGGGCCTGGACTCCACGGATGGAGGCACAAGGCATGAAGAAGGCCACCTATTGGATCGTGTTCGTCTTGCTCGCCGTCGCGGTCGGCGCATACATGGGCAGAGGGCCCTGGGAGCAGTATCACATCGAGCGGGCCCACGCGGCCCAGGCCGAGGCAGACATGAAGAAGGCCGAGAAGGAGCGCGCCGAACTCGTCGAACAGAAGTCGCGCTTCAGGAGCCCCGCAGGCCGAGAGCAGTTGGCGCGCGAGAACGGATACGTCAAAGACGGTGAGGTCCCTCTCGACACCAAGCCATGATCCTCGCAGCACTCGTTCTCACTTCAGCCCTCCGGATCGACTATCCGGCCGACCTGCGCATCGCATATGACGTCACGCGCGCCTTCCGCACGCTCGACGGCGAAGAGGAGACTATCTACGGAGAGAAGTGGGTCTACACGTTCGATTCCCCGCTCGCCGGCGGCGCCGCACGACTCAAGCGCGAGGTGACGCTCAACAAGATTACGGTCGACGGCACCGAGACGAGCCCCAAGCCTGTCGCCGTCCAGAACACCGAAGACCACAGCCCGCGCGGCGACGTGCGCGGACAGGAGTTTTCCGGGCAACCCGACGCGACGCTCCTTGCGCGCCTGGCGCGCATCGGCGTTGTCGTCTATCCGGCGGAGCCAATCTCCGTCGGCGAGACCTGGACGCGCCAGACCGAGCCTACGGACGCGGTGGGCCTGTCAGGGGCGACTTGGGTCTACACTCCGACGACGGACCAGGACGGCAAGATCACAGGAACGTTCAACTTCCACGAGGACGGTGTCAGCGACGCGATCCAGGCACAGGGCGAATTCGTGGTTTCTGCGAGCGACGGCTGGCCCGTATCCTT
>DATLWQ010000256.1:0-2508 GCA_035576225.1 Fimbriimonadaceae bacterium
CCCACCGGCCGACTCAGAGAAACTGGTCGGCGCTCTCGGGAACGCACAAGTAATCTGGCTCGACACGGGCCACTACGGCGGCGCACTCGTTCAGGCCAAGGTCATCGACGCCGTCGCGCAGTACTTCGGCGCGACTTTTCGCGGGGCGACCTACAAGGCTCCGCACTCGCTCTACGCCCCCACCATCCGGTGGGGTATCGGGCTCAACGATGTGACTGGGCTCCAGGTGATGGCAGGTCTGGACGTTTGGCGGCTGCGATCGGACGGCGAAACCTTCGCCTCGGTGTTCGTCTCTCCGCGCGGCGGGCAGGGGTTCATCGGCCACACCCTGAGCAAGAACCTGGCGGTCGGCGTCACAGTGACCGCCAAGCGGACAACTGTAGGTTTGCTATGGAGTGTCATCCTCTAGCGCCCGACATCGTGCAGCGCGTGCGAGCCAACGCGCTGGCGACCTACCTTGGATTGGTCGAGCCGGTCGAAGGGGCGGTCGTGTCGCGACCGTACGGATTTACTCTCGTAAGAGGGCCGGGGATATTCTCTTTCTGCAACTTCGCTGCCGGATTCGACGTCGCCGGGGAAGAGTTGGAGGAGGTCGTCGGGGTGTTGCAGCAGAACGCATCGCAATGCCCTAACTTTTACGTGTTTTCCATGAGCGGGGACTCGCCTCCCGGGCTCGGCCAGGCCTTGGCCGAGGGCGGATTCGAATCTCGACAGTCGCTCCAAAGCATGTCGTGGAGCGGGCCGGCACCGGATCCGGACATCGTACTGACGGCGCCCCAGGGCAACGAGGAAAGGCTGAAGGCGGCGCAGTTCATGGCCCAGCAGTTCTTCTGGCAGATGCCGGAGGAGGCACGCGAGGCGATTGCGATGGCGACCGCCGCTTCACGGCACCAGATCTTGACCGTTGGGCCGCCGTCTGAGCCCATGGCTGCCGTGATGCTGGTTCAGAGCGAGGGCACGCTCGGGCTTTTCAACCTGTGCGTGCGACCTGACCTGCGAGGACGCGGGATCGGGTCGAGGGCCGTGCGGGGAGTCCAGCGGCAGGCTGTGGACGCGGGCTCCGCGCTGGTTCTGCACTGTGGCGCACACCTCGTACAGTGGTACAGGGGCCTTGGGTTCGAAGGCGTCGGGGTTGTGTCAACTTTTGTAGCCTCAGCGACATAACGCGGTGATATAATCGGTATCGTAACGGTGTATAGGTGCGCCGCAGTGCGTAGAGACCAGGGATTTACGCTGATCGAGTTGATTGTCTCCATTGCCATTGTCGTGGTATTGGCGGCGATCCTCTTTCCCGTATTCATCCAGGCCAAGGAGGCGGCCCGCGCGAGCGTCTGCCTGAGCAACTTCAGGCAGGTGACGTTCAGCATGTTTCTCTACCAGGCCGACTACGACGACAGTTACTCGCTGGCCAAGTACTCGGCCAACGACGACGCCACGTCGGCGCAAGACCACACCTGGGTCCAACTTGTCCTTCCCTACAGCCGCGAATTCAGGCTCTTCAGGTGCCCGTCCGATTACAGCGGATGGCCGGAGTCGCAAGCAGTGTTTGACGAGGACGTGGTGCCTGGCGACACGTACTCGCGCTACTACACGGCGAGCAAGCGGACAAACCTCGGATTCAACTACCTGTACCTCGCGCCGCTCGTGAACCGCGGCGGTCGGGTGTCGGCCGTCAGCAGGACGCAGTCCGACGTCGGCGATCCCGCCAACATGCTGATGTTCGGCGACTCTGTGCACGAGGTCGACAGTGCAGGACACCCGCACGGGGGAGGCAGTTACCTGATCATTCCGCCATGCAGATATGCGACTACGGGGCATCTCCGCGATGACACGTTTATGCTCAACGTCCCCGACTCGGCGCTTTACAAGCCTGGTCTGGAGTGGGGCTCGAGCGACGGCCAAGTGGCGAACGTGCCGACTAGCGCAGGTGGGCTTTGGCCGTGGCACAGCGAAAAACTTACTGCGGCCTTCAGTGACGGTCACACCCGCAGGATCAGCATCGCACAAGCAGTGGACGGCTGCAACGTCAAACCGGACTGGCAGGGCTACGTCTACGACCGGGCCCGGTACATCTGGGATCTGCAGTAGGCAGGTACCATCTGCCGGGTGCAGAGCCCATTGCGCGCCGCCGTCGTCGGTGCCACCGGATACACCGGTGCCGAACTCGTGCGCATCTTGGCAAACCACCCTTCGGTCGAAGTGACGACCGCGACTTCCGAGCGGTTCGACGGCAAATCGATTTCCCAGCCGTGCCCCTGGCTCGCTTCCGAGCTGCGGCTTGTGCGCTTTGACGAGGCACGGTTGGACGCCGACGTCGCGTTCCTGTGCCTGCCGAACGGGATGGCAATGAAGGTCGCCCCGAGCTTGAGCAAACGGATGAAGGTCGTCGACCTCTCGGCCGACTTCCGGCTACGGGACGCCTCGCTCTACCCGACGTGGTACGGGTTCGAGCACGCTTGCCCGTCGTTTTCCCCGTGGCCGACATTCGGGCTTCCCGAAGTGGTCGAC
>DATLWQ010000257.1:0-2513 GCA_035576225.1 Fimbriimonadaceae bacterium
GCCGCGACGGTCCACCAACCGGGCGACGAGGTGCGCCTGCCAGCCGTCTTCGAGTTCAAGATGAAAAGGGCCGACAATTGAAGATATGAGGCAGTTGCGCACTCTCCCTCTCATCATGGCTGCGGCCCTCGCGGCGGCCAAGCCGGCGCAGCAAGAGCCCCCGCCGCCCCCGATGTTCACCAACGAAGAGCGCTGGCAGGTCGTGATGTACTGGATGCAGCCCGACCGCTATTCGGCGCAGCCCCTCGGCGACGTCGAACAGAAGGGAAGGTTCTACGTGCGGTTCACGCCTGAAGGATCCACGTGGATCAGGGACTACTTCACTCTGCGCAACCCTGTCAAGACCGATCCCACAAAACCGCCTCCCCCCCTTAATGAGCAACAACTTGCCTGGGACGCGTGGCTCGACTCCAGACTGAAACAGGAAAAGGACGAAGCCCAGGTGCAGGCCGACGCTATGAACAAGGGCGACGAGCCGCCCATCCAGGCAGTCCCAGACGCGGTGCCGGACGACCTCGCGCTCCTCCTTCCTCCTCCACCGGCGTTCTATGCCGTCGTCGTCCCATACGTGCACACGGTCAAGTTCGATGACGTCACGCTCACCTATCAGGACCACGTCGCCGTGAGGGACAAGTTCGCCTACTACCGCAACGAGAAGGGCGTAACGAGCGCGGGCGAGAAGATCTCCCAGCGCAGTCCTGATGAACTCAAGACGCTCTTCGACCGCGCGCAGATCTCGCCCACCGAGCAGCACGTGTTCCAAGCAGTCTCATTGCTCGAAGGAGGCTTCGACGCGGTCAACACTTACGACACTGGCTTCGTCTCGGTCGGCTTTATTCAGTTCGCCTCTCTCGCCGATGCTGCAGGCTCGCTCGGCCAGGTCCTGCTCCAGATGAAGCAAGACTCTCCGGACGACTTTCAGGCGAACTTCCGCTCCTACGGCGTCGACGTTACCGAGGACGGCGTCTTGGTCGTCATCGATCCGACCACGGGCACCGAGTTCGCGGGCGCAGACGCCAACCGGCGCGTCATCATCGACAAGCGGCTGACGGCCGTCTTCCAGCGCGCGGGCGAGGTGAGCGACGCCTTCGACGTCGCCCAGTTGGTCGTCGCCAAGCGCATGTACTACCCTGCCGACGACGTCGTCACCGTCCAGGCAGGCGACAAGACGCTTACCGCACAGGTCAAGGACATCTTCCAGACCGAAGCCGGCCTGGCGACGCTCATGGACCGCAAGGTGAATACGGGCAACATCTCGATCCTCACCGACTACCTGACCGACCTCGTCGCCCAGACTGGCATGACCGACCTCCGTCAGGCGTCGAAGTACGAGTGGGCGCTGACGAGGGCCGTGCAGTTCCGCCGCAGTTTCCTGGACGACCTCGAACTCACCCAGCCCCAGCGCTCCGACATCGCGCTCAGCCGCGGCAACAACCCCCGCGACCGCCGTGGCGGCGGCTAGTCCGGCAAGGCGTCCTTCAGCCTCCGCCAGGGCCCCAGAGTGGATAAGACAGTCGAATTCCCGCGCCTAAGCGGCCCTACGCTCCGTCCCTACCTGCGAACGACATGGAAGTCGGAAAGACGGCAGACATCTGCGGAAATCTTTGGGAGTACAACCTGGCTAGGGTCGTGGTCATAGACGTCACGGACGACTACCGCCTCATGCAGCCCCCGATGCCCTCCGAGTGCTATCCCGTCCTGCGCGAGGCGTGGGTTCCCACCTACCAACTAGTGGCCAACGTCGCGGCCGAGACCAAGGTCGACGGCTACCTCTACGACTGGCACGAGTCCCCGTTGGAGGCTCTCGGCGTCTGGTACGTCGGCGTCGTCAGCGCGGCGCTCCTGCACGCCCCGATGTCCGACTGAGCCCCATTTAAAGAACAAAGGCCCCCGACGCATGAACTGCGCAGAGGGCCCGACCCTGGCTCGTAGAGGCCTATTTGACTTCGTCTGCGATGGCCCGACGGATCATCGAATCGGCGATCTCGTCGCCGCTGACCTTGTACTCCCCCGCCTCGATCTTCGCCTTCAGTTCGGCCACCATCTCGTCCCGGTCAGGCATGTCCGCGACCTTGCGCGCAACGTCCTCAATGAGGGACTTGTCGGTGAGTTTGATGACCGCCGCGTCGACCACGGCAGAGTCCGGAGTGATCGTGCCGCCGGATTCGGCGACCTTCTTCAACTGTTCGCTAGAGATTTTCACGATAGACCTTCCTACGAAATGGCCTTGTCCAGGCAACCCGGCCGTCTGCATGAGACCCGTGGCTTTGCGAGATCGGAGTCGCCTCCGTCGTGCCCTGTTTCTGGCCAGACCTATCGTCTCTGATTTGGTTATCGGTGCCCCTTTCTGCGCTCTTTAGGGCATCCCGAGCCTTTTTTTAGCATTTTCTTCCTCCTGGCTGCCCGCATCCCCTTCGACCCCAGAACCTGAGACTATGACGGTGACCCGGGCCTTGATGCTGGACTCGGCCACGGCAGCGGCGGCCTTGACCGCCTTGTCCCTGTCCTTCTTC
>DATLWQ010000258.1:0-4813 GCA_035576225.1 Fimbriimonadaceae bacterium
GTTCATCTCCTCAATCGCCGCAGAAACTTTGTCGTCCTCCACGTCCACAAAACCGAAGCCGCGGCCCTCGACGATGCGGGCCTGCGACGCCCCATACTTGGAGAAGGCGTTGCGGAGCGTGTCCTCACGGGTACCGTAAGAAAGATTGCCAATAAAGAGGGATTTGGCCATATGCTGTCCTATTCAGATGTTTCGCTCTCGTTAGCGGCGATTCGAACGGGGCGAAAACCTGAGGACTTCGACCGTACAGAGTCGTGCGCCTGCGCGCGGAACGCCCCTATTCTAGCAGGTCTGGACGCGCCTAGGGCTGTTGGGCCCTTCGGGTAGCATCCGGCGGTCCGCAGGGACGGATCCGGAAACATGGATATCAAACAAGAACTCGACGCCGTCGTCGCCAAGTACGACCTGTTGAAGCACCCGTTCTACGAGGCGTGGAACGCCGGCACGCTCCCCACCGAAGCCCTCGCCACCTACGCCGAAGAGTACGGCGCCTTCGTCCAGACCGTCCCCGCCGGCTGGGCTGCCCACGGCGACCCCCGCACCGCCAGCGAGGAGGTCATGCACGCCGTCCTCTGGGAGAGGTTCGCAAACGCCCTCGGCACCACCTCCATCAATCCGCCCAAGATCAAACAGACCAAGTCCCTGGTCGACACCTGTACACACCTGTACAAGGATCCAGTGACAGCGCTCGGAGGACTCTACGCCTTCGAAGCCCAGCAGCCGCACACCTCCACGAGCAAACTCCAGGGCCTACGCACCCACTACAGCACGCTGCCCAAAGCCGTCGAGCCCTACTTCGAAGTCCACTGCGACGACGTCCACGAAATGGCGTGGATCGTCGATCGCCTGGAAGGGAAGTCCGACGACGAAAAGGCCCGCGCTGTCGCGGCGTGCCAAGAGGTCGCCAAGGGCCTCTGGGACGCCCTGACTGGAATCCACGACCAGCACTGCGCCGTCAACTGACGACCAGGTGTAGAACAAAGTAGTTCCCAGCCGATCTCGGTCGGCGGGGCGAACCGGGTCCTCCTTCCGTACTCCAAAATGCGCCTCACGGTCGGCGACCTCTATTGGGAGCGCTCCTGGCCGCTCGATTCCCGCACCTACATTGCGCCCGATCTGCCCACCGAAATGTCCTCCCAGATATTCTTCGCAGGCAGAGACCCGGCCATGGAGGCGATCCTTTCCTTCCGCGGGGACCTAACGGACCAAAAAAGTTAGCCTTGGCTTACCTTTTGCCGCAGATCAGGTATAAAGTTAGCCAAGGCTTATCTTAGTGTTCGCAACGTCCGTCTCCGGCTCTAAAGCGGATCCCAGGTCGCTACCTGAGGTCCACGAGTCGATTCAGACCCTCGAAGGGAAGCCGTGGTGGCGAAGGTTCCTCGCGTTCGCCGGCCCGGCGTTTCTTGTCAGCGTCGGCTACATGGATCCCGGCAACTGGGGCACCGACCTAGCCGGAGGATCGAGGTTCGGCTACACGCTCCTCTGGGTGATCTTCGCCTCCAACCTCATGGCGCAGTTCCTCCAGGTGCTCTGCGTCAAACTCGGCCTCGTCACAGGGAAAGACCTCGCGATGGCCTGTCGCGACTACTACAAGAGGCCTGCGGCGATGGCCATGTGGGTGCTTTGCGAACTCGCCATCATCGCTACGGACCTTGCAGAGGTCGTCGGGTCTGCCGTCGCCCTCAACCTCCTCTTCGGCATCGACCTCGTGGTCGGCGTCGTCATCACCGGCTTCGACGTACTCCTTCTCCTCGGCCTGATGCGCTTTGGATTCCGCAAACTCGAAGCGATCATCCTCACGCTCGTCGCAACGATCTTCGGCTGCTTCGCCTTCCAACTCTGGCTGGCCCGGCCGGACTGGGGCGGCGTCCTGCACGGCACCTTCGTGCCAGCGATCCCGAACGCCGAGGCGCTGCTCATCTCCGTCGGCATCCTCGGCGCGACGGTCATGCCGCACAACCTCTATCTCCACTCCAGCGTCGTGAGGACCCGGAAGACCGGCTCGTCGGAGCCAGAACTTCGCAAGGCCATCACCTACAACCGGGCCGACACCATCGTTGCACTGAGTTTCGCCTTCTTCGTGAACGCAGCGATCCTGGTGCTGGCGGCCGCGGTCTTCGGCTCGAGAGGAGTCGTCGTCGAGGAACTCCAGAGCGGGCAGGAACTCCTGCGCGCGGCGCTCGGCGGAGCAGCAGGGACGGCGTTTGCGGTCGCACTGCTCGCATCGGGCCAGTCCTCTACCCTCACCGGGACTCTCGCGGGCCAGATCGTGATGGAGGGCTTCCTCCAGATTCGCATCAAACCCTGGCTCAGGCGCTTGGTCACACGAGTGCTCGCCATAGTCCCGGCCATCGTCCTCATCAGCGCGAGCGGAGGAAGAGACACCGTCCAACTGCTCGTGATCTCGCAAGTGGTCCTCTCCATGCAACTCCCCTTCGCGATCATCCCGCTCATCGCCGTCACGAGCGATCCCAACCGCATGGGCCCCTTCGTCAACTCGCCGTTCGTCAAGTGGATCGGTTACGCCACCGCACTGCTCATCCTCGGCCTGAACGCCTATCTCCTCTACGAGACGGTCGGAGTTATCTGGGTCTTGCTCTCTTTGATCGTCGTCGGCGCGTTCGCGGCCTACGTGCGATACGTGTACAAGGAAAGACCGGCTTAGCCTGGTGGGCAAGGAGGGACTCGAACCCTCACCCCGTGAAGGACTGGAACCTAAATCCAGCGCGTCTACCAGTTCCGCCACTCGCCCAGGGCGCAAAGAGGATACCAGTCCGACCAAGAATGAGCGCCAGTCAACGGACTAGCCCCTATTTGGGCTCAACTGGGGAGCGTGCCGCTCCTGCGGCACCGGTCCCTATTCGGGCTCAACCGGGGAGGGTGCCGCTCTGCCTGCTCGCGACGAAGTCGGAGCGGGACTGGTCTTCGTGCAGCCGACACCGGGGAGGGTGCCGCTCCTGCGGCACCGATCAATGTTTAGCCACCGTCGGGGAGGGCAGGGCAGACGGTGTCATCGCCAAAAGACGTAGCGCCCAAGTACGGAGCGCCGGCCATCAGGCCGGCACCCTGGTCCGCCGACTCACAAGTCGGCAAGGGTCGGGGAGGGTGCCGCTCCTGCGGCACCGATCTCGATACAGAGTCCTCAACTAGGCCGAAGAAAACACCACCTCCAAGGTAAAACCCGCGCAATGATCCTCGTAACCGGCGGCGCAGGCTACATCGGCTCGCACATGTGCAAACTCCTGCGCGAGAAGCGCGTCGACCACGTCGTCTTCGACAACCTCGAGCGCGGTCATGAGCGCGCGACGGGCCGCAGCCCCATCTTCTTCGGTGACCTACGCGACCGCACGAGCATCGACCGACTGTTCACAGAGTTCGACATAGACGCCGTGCTCCACTTCGCTGCCTACATCGAGGTCGGTGAGAGCGTCAGAAAGCCGAGCCAGTACTACCGGAACAACGTCGGTGGCACCCTCAACCTCCTCGAAGCGATGATTCGCGCCAACGTTCGAAAGATCGTTTTCAGTTCGACGGCCTCGGTCTATGGCGCGCCGGAGACGGACCTCATAACGGAGGACCACCCAAAGTCTCCGACAAACCCTTACGGCCGATCCAAACTCATGGTCGAGACGATGATCCAGGACTTTGTTGAAGCCTACAGTCTGCGCTCCGTTTGTCTGAGGTACTTCAACGCCGCCGGCGCAGACCCAGAAGGACGCATCGGCGAGGATCACCGGCCGGAGACCCACATCGTTCCAAACGTACTCATGGCCGCCGCCGGCAAGCGCGACACCATACGCCTCTACGGGACCGACTACGACACGCCGGACGGCACCTGCGTTCGCGACTACGTCCACGTCATGGATCTCTGCTCGGCCCACATGCTCGCGCTCGGGCGGTTAGAGGAGGCCGATGGCTTCAAGGCCTACAACCTCGGATCCGGAGACGGCAAGAGCGTGCGCCAAGTCATCCAGACGGCAGAGAAGGTCACCGGCAGGTCGGTCGCCGTCGAAGAGGTCGAAAGGCGCCCAGGAGACCCGCCGCGCCTCGTCGCCTCGTCGGATCTTGCAAGGAGCGAACTGGGCTGGAAGCCCATGTACCCGGACCTCAAGGACATGGTCGCCCATGCATGGCACTGGATGCAGGAGTTCCCCGGCGGATACGACCACTAGTTGGAAGCAGTGCCTTCGACGACGATGTTTCCGTCTGCGATCTCCACAGATTGCATCTCGATCTTGAACGGCAGCCCCGACGTGTCCAAGATCGGGTTGATCGCCGCGAGTTGCTTCTCGACGATCCCTGCCGCGGCTCCGGGATCGATCCTCTTGAGGACGACGTCGAGGAACGTCCCCTCGCGTATGGAAAGGGAACAGTGGGCGACGGCACGGATTGGAATGAGCACGACCGCAGTGGCACCGACGACGAGCAGTCCCTCGCTCGTTTCGACGGCGAAGTCGGCCAGACCGCCGGGGCGCGTCTCGTTGAGGAACTTCGCCACAGAAGCGGCGGTCACGAGCACCCGTGCTTTTGCCGGTTTGTCGAAACTGACGGAGAAGGGATCGGTCTCCACTCCTGCGCCGTCCGATTCGACCGTAATCTCATCGACGGACAGTCCCATGGGTAACTCGACCTCGCCCGCACGCAGAGCCATGTTGCCGATCTTCCAAGAATCGCCCAAAACTTTTCCTCAAAAGAATCGTATCATGTTTGTAACCGCCTCCGGTGTGACCCTATGATTTGCGCCCTGCTCACGACCATGCTTGCCTCTCAGCCAATCCAGTCGCCAGCGGTCCGGGAGTTTCGCGCGGCGTGG
>DATLWQ010000259.1:0-3102 GCA_035576225.1 Fimbriimonadaceae bacterium
ACAATATGGATGACGGCTCGCCTGCGTGGTCTAAGCCTGCCATCGTATTCATGTCCGTGTGGGGGGTGGGCAACGCGATGGTCATCTACCTTGCGGGTCTGCAGGAGGTTCCCGTCTCGCTCTATGAGGCGGCCGACCTGGACGGCGCCTCGCCCTGGCGCAAGACGATCCACGTCACGATGCCTCTGATCTCACCGGTGATCGTCTTCAACGTCGTGATGGGTGTCATCGGGTCGCTGCAGGTCTTCGCCCAACCGTACATCATCTCCGACTCCGGATCACCGGCGCGTTCGATCTACTTCTACTCGATGTACCTCTTCGACAACGCGTTCCTCTATCACAAGATGGGCTACGCCAGCGCGATGGCGTGGATCCTCTTCCTGATCATCTTTGCGCTCACCATGCTCGCGCTCAAGGTCTCGCGCAAGTACGTCCATTACGAGGGAGGCTAGGATGAGGAAGAGCACGTTTAGGCAGCACGCCGTCATCCATATTGTGCTCATCACTCTCGGGGTGTTCTTCCTCATGCCGTTCGCATGGATGGTCAGCACTTCGCTCAAGCCTGTGGAGGAGACACAGTCGGCACAGCCCGAATGGATCCCGCGCAAACAAGAGGAGCACACGTACCTGGACAAGAACGACCCGCTCTACGAGACGACGCACCAGGGCAACGACGTGAAGGGGTCGATCGTCGCGCGTGGCGCCGACGGCGACGTGTCGCTCAAGATCTCGGAGCCGCAGGCGTTCAGCGGAGTCACGATCCACAAGAACGTCAAGGACCTCAAGGTCGTCGATCGGACGTCGAACGTGGTCACCGTGCCCACGAAGGACGGGCCGCAAAAGGCGTTTGTTATCAGCCGGGAGGCGGACGAGACCACGGTCAGGCTTCTTTCGAACAACGAGACGCTCACCGTTCGCTCTGAGCAGGCAAAGCCCGTGTACCACGTCGCGCCTCAGTGGCACAACTACGCCGATGCGATCACTTACGGCGAGCAGTCGGTCGGCTACATTCCTTTCCTCGAATATGCGCGCAACACGCTGTTCGTGTGCATTTTGGTGGTGGCCGGCACCGTCGTGAGCAACTCGATCGTCGCGTACTCGTTCGCGCGGTTGCGTTGGCGCGGTCGCGACGTCGCGTTTGGACTGACCCTCGCGACCATGATGGTGCCCTTCCCTGTGCTGATGGTGCCGATCTTCTCGCTGTTCGTGAAGATGGACTGGGTGGGGACGTTCAGGCCGCTGTGGGTGCCAGCGTGGTTCGGTTCGGCGTTCAGCATCTTCCTGCTTCGACAGTTCTTCCTGGGAATCCCGTTCGAACTGAGCGAGGCCGCCAAGATCGACGGATGCTCGGAGTGGCGGATATTCACCCGCGTCATCGCTCCTCTCGCGAAGCCGGCGATCGCCGTGGCCGCGCTCTTCGCGTTCATGGGTGCGTGGAACGACTTTCTCGGCCCGCTCGTCTACCTGCACAGCCAGGACCAGTTCACGCTTTCGCTCGGACTGCAGTTCTATCGGAGCCAGCAAGGGACGTCGTGGCACCTGTTGATGGCCGCATCGACCGTGGTCGTCGCGCCGGTCATCGTGCTGTTCTTCTTCACCCAGAGGCTGTTCATCCGTGGCATCGCTGCGACCGGCCTCAAGGGCTGAGTGCGCGTGGTCACCGTGCTACAATCCACCCAGATGGATCGGGCGAGGTTCGAATCTCAACTTAGTCCCGTGCTGGATGTCGCGTACGGCTACGCGTACAAACTGGCCGGGAACCAGGAGGACGCCATGGACCTCGTGCAAGAGGCCGCGGTGCAGGCGTTCAGGAGTTATGGCACCTTCCAACAGGGCACGAACTTCAAAGCCTGGTTCATGAAGATCCTCACGAACAAGTTCTACAAGTCCAAGGCGCGAGAGAAAAACCGCGCCACGACCGTCCCGATCGAGGACGCCGAGGACTTGTACCTCTACCGCGAGGCGGGCAAGGCCGGAGTGCGCGACACCGCCGAGCAGATCTTCGACCAGATCGACCAGGAGTCGGTCCAAAAGGCGATTGAGGAACTGCCGGAGGAGTACCGCGTCGTGTGCCTGCTCTATTTTTTGAACGACTTCAGTTATGAGGAGATCGCGCAAGCGGCGGACGTGCCCATCGGCACGGTAAGATCCAGGCTCCACCGCGGGCGCAAACTGCTCCAAAAGACCCTGTGGCAGATCGCGGAAGCGCGCGGCATCGTCACAGCCGCACAGGGAGGCTCAAAGTGAACAAACCCGACAAGTACGACTGTCAAGAGGCGTTCGATCGCCTCGACGACTATATTGACCGCGAACTCTCCGAGGAAGAGATCTCCCTGCTTGAGGCGCACCTGTGCGAATGTGTACATTGTGCCAACGCCTACAAGTTCGAGGGCAAGGTGACGGACTGCATCAAGAAGAAGATCGCGCACCTCGCCATTCCGCAGGGCCTCCTCGAGCGAGTCAATAAGGCGTTAGACGACTGCGATTGCGAGTGATCAAGGAGGGCCGATGGAAGGCGTCGTCCTCCTGCAACTCGCACTCGTCATCGTCGTAGGCATCGCCGCCCAGTGGTTCGCGTGGCGCGTGCGTCTACCGGCGATCGTTCTGCTACTCCTCGGCGGGATCGTCATGGGGCCCGCGACCGGCTTCTTGAACCCCGATGCAATCCTGGGGACGGCGGTCGTGCCAATTGTTTCGCTGGCCGTAGCGATCATCCTCTTTGAAGGCGGGATGAGCCTGCGTGTCAACGAACTGCGCGGCACGGGCGTGCAGGTATCGATGCTCGTCACCGTCGGTGCAGCCGTGACGTGGGCGCTCGGGTCTCTGCTCGCTTGGTGGCTGCTGGGACTCGATTCACGTCTGGCGATCTTGGTCGGTGCCGTGCTCATCGTCACTGGGCCGACGGTCGTCGGGCCGCTGTTGCGCCATGTGCGGCCAAGCGGCAAGTCGGGGACGATCCTCAAGTGGGAGGGCCTCGCGATCGATCCGGTGGGAGCGATCTGTGCGGTCCTCGCCTTCGAGTACCTCTTTTCTCAGGCCAACCACGGGAGCCCGACGTCCGCGCTTACGGCTCTTGCTGCGACGTTCTTCATCGGCGCTATG
>DATLWQ010000260.1:0-6627 GCA_035576225.1 Fimbriimonadaceae bacterium
ACTCGTTCGCCGCCGCGATGTGCTCCTTGGTGAAACCGAGGTAGGAGAGCAGGTCGAACGTCCAGTCGTTCAGTTGTTCGTCGGTGACGTGCAGCGCGCTCTTGAGGAAGTCCTCGCCCAGCGTGTACTTGTTAAAAGCGAACTTGACCTCGAAGGCGTTCTCCAGCGCGGCCTCGATGCGCGCGATGGCGTCGGCGTCGAACCCCTTCTCACCCAGAGTCTCGTGGTTGATGTACGGCGCGCCGTCCAGCGTCTTGTGGCCGACCGCGTAGTTGACGATGTCCGCAATCTGTTCCGAGTTGTAGCCGAGTTTCTTCAGCGCGGCAGGGACCGACTGGTTGACGATCTTGAAGTAGCCGCCGCCGGCGAGTTTCTTGAACTTCACGAGCGCGAAGTCAGGCTCGATGCCGGTCGTGTCGCAGTCCATGATGAGGCCGATCGTGCCCGTCGGTGCGAGCACCGTCACCTGCGCGTTGCGGAAGCCGTTCTTCTCGCCCAGTTCGAGCGCCCTGTCCCACGCGTCGCGCGCCGGGTCGAGGAACTTCACGGGGCACACCTCCGGGTCGATCGCAACCGGCTTGATGTCGACGCCCTCGAAGTCGGCTTCGTTGTGCGCCGCGCGGCGGTGGTTGCGGATCACGCGCAGCATCGACTTTTTGTTCTCGGCGTAGCGCGGGAACGCGCCGAGTTCGCCCGCCATCTCCGCCGAAGTGGCGTAGGAGTCGCCGCCCAGCACCGCCGTCAGCGCGCCCGCGATCGCGGATCCCTGCTTGCTGTCGTAGGGGATGCCCATCTGCATGAGCAGAGCGCCGAGGTTGGCATAGCCCAGCCCGAGCGTGCGGTAGTCGTACGAGAGTTGCGCGACCTCCTTGCTAGGGAACTGCGCCATGAGCACGCTGATCTCCAGGACGACGGTCCACAGCCTGATCGTGTGGCGGTAGCCGTCCATGTCGAACTTGCCGCTCTCTGCGTCGTAGAACTTGGCCAGGTTGATCGACGCGAGGTTGCACGCGGTGTCGTCGAGGAACATGTACTCGCTACACGGGTTGCTGGCGTTGATGCGCCCGCCCGCCGGGCAGGTGTGCCAGTCGTTGATCGTGGTGTCGTACTGCGTGCCCGGGTCGGCGCAGGCCCACGCGCTGTAGCAGATGTCGTCCCACAGTTCGCGCGCCTTGACCTTCTTGACGACCTCGCCGTTGGTGCGTGCCGTCAGTTGCCACTCCTTGTCGGCTTCCACCGCGCGCAGGAAGTCGTTGCTGACGCGGATGGAGTTGTTGGAGTTCTGCCCGCTGACCGTGACGTAGGCGTCGCTCTCGTAGCCCGTGTCATAGGTGGGGAACTCGATGGAGGTCTTGCCCTCCTGCGCGAGTTGGATCGCGCGCTGGATGTAGTTGGGGCTGACCTCTTCCGCCTTCGCCTCGGCGATGGCGCGGTACAGCGTCTTGTTCTCGCGCGGGTCGAAACTACCGCCGTCGTGGCAAGCCCTGATGATGTTGTTGAGGTGCTTCTGGTTGATGATCGAGCCTGTGACCAGGCTGGCGACCTTCTGCTCCTCGATGACCTTCCAGTTGACGAAGTTCTCGATGTCCGGGTGGTCGACGTCGAGGCAGACCATCTTGGCCGCGCGGCGCGTGGTGCCGCCCGACTTGATCGCGCCCGCGCTGCGGTCGCCGACGCGCAGGAACGACATGAGCCCGCTCGACTTGCCGCCGCCGCTCAGCCGCTCGTTCTCTCCCCTCAGTTTGCTGAAGTTGGTGCCGACGCCCGAGCCGTACTTAAAGATTCGCGCCTCGCGGGTCCACAGGTCCATGATGCCGCCCTCGTTGACGAGGTCGTCCTTCACCGAGAGGATGAAACACGCGTGGGGCTGCGGCCGCTCGTACGCGTTCTTGCTGCGCGAGAGTTCGCCGGTCGTCGGGTCGACGTAGTAGTGCCCCTGAGGCACGCCCTCGATCCCGTACGCATAGAAGAGCCCGGTGTTGAACCACTGCGGGCTGTTCGGCGCCGCCTTCTGCGCCGCGAGCATGTGGCACAGTTCGTCATAGAACGCCTTGGCGTCGTCTTCGGTGTCGAAGTAGCCGTGCTTCTCCCCCCAATATCGCCAACACCCGGCGAGGCGGTGGAACACCTGGCGGCTGTCGGTCTCCGTGCCCTCGCTGCCGTCCTTCTGCGGTACGCCTGCCTTGCGGAAATACTTCTGCGCGATGATGTCGGTGGCGACCTGCGACCATGGCTTGGGCACCATCACGCCCTCCATGTGGAACACCCTCGAACCGTCCGGGTTCCGGATCTCGCTGGTTCTTGGCTCGAAATCGATTCCTGCGTAGGCGCCACCCTCGGCGCTCGTGAAATACCTATTGATCTTCATCTAAACATTCCTTCCCATGGACATACGATGGTAGACTATAGTCTACCATTAGACAAGCTGTCTAACGATTGAGGCCGCGACTCCTGGGTCTTTCACATCGCTCTTGGCCTTCCTGATCGCGGTGACGATCTTTGCAAACTCCTGTGGACTGTCGAACTCTCGGTACACGCTCGCAAACCTCACGAACGCGACGGGGTCGAGGCGGAGAAGTTCCTCCATCACCCGGTCGCCGATCTTCTTGCTCGCCACCTCCGGCTCGCAAAGGTCGAACATCTCCTGCTCGATCCTCTCTGCGGCCAGTTGCAGTTCCTCCGCCGGGACCGGTCTCTTGTGGCAGGCGTTGGCCATGCCGTCGAGCATCTTCTGGCGGTCGAACTCCTCGCGCACCCCACCTCTCTTAACGACGAAAAGCCGCGGCTTTTCCGGCTGCTCGAACGTCGTGAACCTACGGTTGCAAGCGGAGCACTCTCGCCTCCGCCTCACCGCTTCACCGTCTCGGGCAGGCCGGGATTCAAGGACCCTCTGGTCGTCATGGCCGCAATAAGGACACTTCATCGTTCCACCACATATCTGGCGTGCCGACAATTATGCCACACAATATCTGGGGTGTCAAGCCTTTTTTTCTTGACACTTTTTCCGCTGGTTTTACGTCTATAATTGTCCCCGGTTTGGGGGTAATTGGGGAGCGGCAGGAGGTGGTGCGGAATCGGGCACGTTATTGCGGCCCGAGTCGATCGTTATCGGTGCGGTCAACGATTGTCCGGGGGTTGTCGACCCTCTGATACAATGAGGGAAGAAGGAGTTGAATGATGATTGGGTGTCAGGCTTGTCTTGCCTTTCTTCTTGCGACGTTGCCGCAGGCGCACGACCCTGCGGTCGGCGAGTTCAAGGCGATGTACACGGCCATCCAGACATTGAAGGGTAAGGACTGACATGAAACCGAAGACTCTAGTCATTACCACGGTCGTCGCCGTCGTATCAGCGTCCTGCGTACCTGTGCATATTCAAGACGACGGCACGGGCGCCTCGCAGGCCTCACTACGACCGCCCATGCACCGGGCGTGGACACACATATCAGGAGAGAACACCAGCGTGCTTGCTGTTCGCGACGGGACCGTGTACTTCGTCTCGCGCCAGAGGACGGGGGCGCTGAGGCTCAACGATGGAAGCGTCGTTTGGGAGAAGAAGCGGCCCGACTGGGTGCAGGACTTTGCGATCGACGGCAATTGGATTTATGTTTCGACTTCTGGAAAGGACCACGGTCGATTGCTCTCTTATGATCTTAAGGACGGGACGGAGCGAGCCTTGCGCGACCTTCCCGAAGACGTTAGCGCATTTGCGGTCTTGGAGAACACCGTGTACTTGCTCGACGTCGGTCGGAAGGTGGTCGCCTTCGACGCCGACTCTGGGAAACAGAGGTGGGAGGCAAAGCTGGATGCCAAGGAGCACGGTGGATTCCGTCTCGATAGCATTCATCTTTGCAACGGCGTCCTCGTCCTGGCGATAAGCGACGTTGGGTGGGAGTGCCTCGACCCGGAGACCGGGAAGTCGCTTTGGAAGAAGAGCGCCCAGTATGCGACGAACGAAGAGCCTTACGCTGTCGGCAACGGAATCTTGCTCCAGCAGCCCGACGTTGCGCTCGTCGACCCCCGCACCGGCAAGGAACTTTGGTCGCGTGCAGACCTATCTATCGACAACTTCGGCGTTTCTAACGGCGTGATTGTCGCAAGATCTAACGGGCAGACGTTAGGACTGGACGTCAAGACCGGTAAGACGCTCTGGGCGATCGGTAAGAAGACCGACGTATCCATGATCCAAATCGGTGGCCATACGAGCCTGTGGCAGTCCGATGCGGACGGGGTTCTTGTCATGTCTAACGGCGTGGCCCGCATTTCGCGCGACGGAAAAACGCTGTGGTCGTCCCCGGCATTCTTTGACGGAGGTCCTGACTATGTGGACGGCCACTCGATGGTGACGGACGACTATAGCAGGATCCTGTGCTACGTCGGCGGGCCGTACGCTGCGATGCCAGAGGGCGACGCAGTACGGAAGGCGTTTGTGGAGGCTGGAATCGCCAATTACGCAGTCCTTGACCAAACGGAGCGCAAGGCGTTAGCCAAGGAGCCCCAATATGCGGCCGGCCCGCTCATCCGTCGGTACGTCGAGTGGGCGAGGATAAAGAAGGCCAACCACGACAGCGATGTGGATGACGATCTTGGGATGTTGCGATACGACCTTATGGAAGACTCTAGCAAGACGCTCCATGAAATCTGCGGGCGGGAACAAACGGATCAGTTGAAGAAGGCGATCGCCGATCTTGGAGAGAACGAGTACCGAGACACGCTCGTCGCCATCCTTGGCGAGAAGGGCGACCCCGACAAGTTCATGGACGATTACGTCAGCGAGTTGAGGGCAAGCCGCGGCGACGAAGAGAGGATGCGGAACTCCGCTCAGACGCTCGACGCAGTCGCCAATTCGAAGTATCCGAGCGCTGTCGCGTACATGATCGAGATCCTCAAGGATCCGACTGCTCCGGACGACTGGCGGCACGAGGCGTTCATCCACCTCCCGCGCACAGGAGGCGAGGCAGGGGTGGACACTGTGAGGGCGGTACGCGCGAAGCGAGCGGCGCGGCTGCTATGGGAAGACCACATCGACGTCGGTGGCGTGACAGGCAAAGACGTCGTCTCCGAGAAGACCGACGCCAAGGGGCACACCTGGCGGCTCTTCAGGAGCGGCGTACTCGGCAACTACAGCGACCTCTATGTTTCTGAGAGAGTGGGTTCTGCTTGGTCCAAGCCTTTGTTCGTCGGTGTCTACACGGCGAAGACCTGGCATGGGCAGGCCCCAACGGAGTTTCGCGGCACCCCGATGAAGTCGTTCTTGGACTCGGACTGGATCAAGATTCTGCCGGGAGACTCCGAGATCCGCAAGGACACGGACGGGGACGGCCTGACCGACGTGGTGGAGAAGCGGCTTGGCACCGACCCCAAGAACCCGGACACCGACGGGGACGGGCTTGGCGATGCGGTGGATCCTTGTCCGAACGCTGCACCGCGCGCGCTGGGGGACAAGGAGAAGATCATTGCGGCGTGCGTCGAGGCGCGGTTTTTCGCCGCTGACTGGGGCACCCCGGCCGTGATCGAGGTCGAAGGCGTCGAGCCGTTCGAGATGTACGGCTATCCCGAACCGTTGCTGTGGGCCAACAAGGGGTATGCCGGGGATCTTCCTCGGATGTACGGCACGGGCATGAACACGCTCAACTTTCAACACGCCGGGGAGAAGTTCGACTTTGAGCACGAGGAAGAGGGGCCGCTCATCACGATCAGCAAAGACGGTAAGACGGCGACGACGCTGATCAGTCGGTATTCCGGCGGGCGGAACGGCGACGGCAATGCCGTAAAGCTGGTCAAGATCGGCGACGAGTGGTTCGTTGTGAGTATCGGTATTGTGTACGTGTCGTAGGCGTAATTTGGCGTAACACGCTTCATATTGGAGGAGTCCAATCTGGTAGCCATGTTCGTAGCGCTGTTGCTGCTGTTGCAGGCGGGCAGTTCGCCCGGGTGGCCCGTGTCGAGCAGGGTCGTTGACGAGTTGCTACCGCTGCTCAATGACAGTCAGGGTGACATCGGTCGGGTTGCTGGAGAACTTGTCGACTCTGGAAACGAGGGGCTTGCGTACCGCGTCCTCAACGCATACGGGAAACGGTGGAAGGATTCGCGTTTTCTTCTGTTCCGCCGTGCGGGGAGGATCGACGACCTGATAAGGCTCGTCGACGGCTACTATCCCGACAACAGCAAGTACCCGGAGCTAATTCGAGACGCGTTGGACTATCCAAGCAGGGGGAACACTGACAGGGCGCTCGCGTTTCTAGACTCTGAGATTCGAGCGGGACGCGACGGCGGGCTCGGGATGAAAGACGTCGACAAAGACTTGGACAGGCAGGAGCTCTTCTTCAAGTTCTGCAGCCTACTCCGGGATCAGAGCCACTGGGACGAGATGTTCTATGCCGCAGACCGAACCCTGGACAAGAAGTGGCTGGGGTTTCTTCTGCGAACCTTTCCGCGAATGTATGGTGGCGATGTCCCAGGCCCCTATGACGATTCATTGCGGCCCATCTTTTCAGGCTCGATCGACAGGCTTATTACGAAGCATCCCGACATGTTCGAAGATGAAGACTTGATCCGCTTTGCGGGCCTGCTGGGATCGCCCGCGATGGTGAGGACTGCTGTCGATCGTCTCTTGAACAAAGCAGCCTA
>DATLWQ010000261.1:0-2805 GCA_035576225.1 Fimbriimonadaceae bacterium
GTCGAGGGGGAGCGACAGTCTCCGTACATCCTTTCTGCCTGCTTCGCCGGGCTGGAGGGTGAGACCCTGGTCGTCCACCTGGACAGCAAGGGGTTTGCCGTAAGCGCGGGTTCCGCCTGTAGCGCGGGCTCGGGAGCGACCAGCAAGGTTTTGAAGGCGCTGGGGCTGCCAGACACCCTCGCGAGGGGGGCCGTCAGGTTCAGTTTCGGGCGTTTCAATTCGGCCGAGGCGGCTGATCGGCTGTGCAAAGAGGTCGAAGAGGCGGTCGAGACGGTCCGCCGGCTGTACGTCTAGCCGACTTTTCCCCAAAAAAGCCCCAACTCGCGCAACCGGCGGCCCAGTCCGGGCGTCATACAGACTTGGCACGACCATAGGTCGCCGTCTGTCCAGGTCGCTTTCGTACCAGTTTCCGGGTGAAATCTGGCCCCTTTCGAGGGTTTTCTCGGCAGGTGTGTTACCTTATAGGCGTGCCCCCAGAGCGTGAGCCGTCTGGCCCTGACGGGCCCGAGCGCGCCCTTTGGGCAGTATTTGGAGTCGAATAAGTAAGCATGGCAGCAGACAAAGGTATGCCCACTCAGGTTCGTCGCGGAAAGGCTATCACCGTCCGCACGCACAGTCGTCACGCCCACATCGATCCTTCGAAGTTCATGCTCGTGGACGACCAGGAGCCGGACCAGGACGAACTGGTCGACCTGGAGGAAGAGGAAGAGGAGGAAGAGTCCAACGCCAAGCCTGACGACGGCGAAGAGTTGGAAATGTGGATGCGGCAGACGCGCCGCGCCCACCTGCTCACTCCTGCCCAAGAAGAGCACCTGGCCAAGCAGGTCCAGGCCCGCGACCTCGCCGAGCAGGGCAAGTGGGACAAGGTCGCCGAACTGAGGCACCTGAAGCGGCGCCACCGCTGGACCGACTTCGAGCGCAAGGACGTGATGAAGCAGGGCATGCTGGCCAAGAAGCAACTCATCGAGTCCAACCTGCGGCTCGTCGTCTCGATCGCTAAGAAGTACAACGCCCGCGGTATCCCCCTGGCCGATCTGATCCAGGAAGGCAACCTCGGTCTGATCCGCGCGGTCGAGAAGTTCGACTGGCGCAAGGGCTTCCGCTTTAGCACCTACGCGACCTGGTGGATCCGCCGCGCGATCGCGCGCGCGATCATCAACCAGGGGCGCACGATCCGCATTCCGGTGTACGTGGCCGAACTCATCAACAAGGTGATGAAGACGGCGAACCAACTGCAGCAGGAACTGCACCGCGAGCCGACTCCCGAGGAGGTCGCGGAGCGCGTCGGAATGTCGGCCGATCGCGTGCAAGAGATGCTGCGCGTGGCCGTCGAGCCGCTTTCGCTCGAGACGCCCGTCGGAGAAAAAGACAACTCTTCGATCGGTGACTTTGTTCCTTCGACCAACATGCCGACTCCTGGCGACGTCACGTGGAGCCTGATCCGGCGCGAAGAGATCGACGGCATCCTGGGCCGGCTGACCAGCCGCGAGAGGGACGTCGTGAGGCTGCGCTTCGGACTGGACGACGGTCGCGCCCGTACGCTGGAAGAGGTCGGCGCGGCGCTGAACGTGACTCGCGAGAGAGTCCGGCAGATCGAACTGCGTGCGATGAAGAAACTGCGCCACATCGGCCAGGAACTTCAGGCCCAAGGCTTTACCATCACCCCGAGCCCCAAGTAACGGGGTCTCAGTTGCCATCGGGGCGAGCGCCGATCCGGAAACGGGTCGGCGCTCTTGTCTTAACTAGCCGACCCTTTGGGTGACCGAGTTGACGACTTCTTTGCTTGCGGCCAGACCTTCGGTGACGATGGTCGATTCGACCTTCATCTGTTGCAACCACCCCGAGTCCATCCGAACCACGGCCTGGCCGTCGATCTTGACGTCCATTTGGATGGTGAGTGTGCCTCCCCCGGCAGGGATCTTGACGAGTGGCCGACCGTGGCCGCTGATGCCCAGTTTGACGTAGTTCTTCTCTTCGTCGAAGTCAAGGAGCGTGTACCAGATCGTGGTCTCGCCGTTCTGTGCCACACCGCCGCTGCTCTGAAAGAGGTCCTGGACGCTTTGCGAGATGTCATAAGCGCCGCTCCACTTGTCGCCTACCTTCACGGACTTGCTCGGGAGCAACACTCCCATGAAGCCGACGCTGACGTCCTGGCTGCCGATCTGCGGACCCATCGGGTTGAGCCCGATGCCCTTTCCAAGCAATATGAGGTCGGTGCCTTTGCCCGTGCTGTCGTAGTTGCCCTGGAGGGTCGAGCCCTCTATGCTCCTCGCCGTTTCTTTCATGTACGCGTCTGCGGAGACCTCTGCCACACTCGTGCCGGTCACTCCCGCACTGACATCCGTCGTCTTGACCGTAATTGTCCCCTTCTTGCCTTTTACGTCTTCGACGCTGACGGCCTGCATGGCATTGAGATAACTCTTCTGCTTGTTGAGAGTGTCGGCTTTGTCACCAGCGGTAAAGATCGTGATGTCGTTGGTCAGTTTGTAGACGCCAGTATCGCCCTTGACGAACTTGATTGCCGGATGGAGCGAGACAACCGGAGCCTTGTGCGGCTCAGGCTTCTCCTCCGGCGCGGCCTGCGTGCCGATGATCGTCGGAGCGGGAGGGGCCGTCTGGATCTGTCCGGCCGCCTGGGTCTTGGGCTGGCTGTCCTCGAGTTTGACGAGGTCGCCCTTTCCTGCCCTGCTCGTACACCCTACCGCGACGATTGCGGCTACTGCGAATCCTAACGTCCGTCGCATCGCGGCACTATTTTAATGCAACAGCACCGAACTCGACGTGCGAAAGGGCCTCGGCGAGAGC
>DATLWQ010000262.1:0-6126 GCA_035576225.1 Fimbriimonadaceae bacterium
TGGGCGCGCTCGGCGTGTTCATAGCAGTCGCATGGGTCTTCGGCGCCCCGATCGTCCACCTGCTCATCGACGCAAAGCGCGCCGGGTTCTTCGACAAGGTCAAGCAGCACGAGTACGAAGGCACGAGCATGGAGAACATGAAGGCGCTCTATCAGGCGCTTCAACTCTACTACGAGAGCGAGGACGAGATGCCGATGGCCTCCGGCTGGATGGACGCCTCTAAGATGTACGTGCGCACCAACGACCTGAAGAAGGGCGAGGAGATGAAGAAGTTCATCAATCCGCGCATCCCTCCCGGTAAGGGCGTCTACGGATACGCATACAACGTGACCATGAGCCAGGTGTATCTCGACGAGGTCGCCGACCCTGCGCAGACCCCGCTCGTCTTCGAGAGCAAGGACACCGAGTGGAACGCGTTCGGCGAACCGGCGAAGTTGGAGCCAGAGCCGGAACTGCCCGGCGGTAACAAGGCTGTGACCGCCGAGGGCGCCGTCAAGGCGCTCAAAGACCTCCTTCACCCTGAAAAGAAGTGACCTGCGCCCAATAATCCAAACGGCATGAAGCCACTCCTCCGCCCATTCCTCAGACTCCTGCCGAAGCAGCAGCAGTTGTACGTGCGGCAGTGGGCCAGGGCGGTGCGGAACCGCGGAAAGGCGCGACAGTTCCTGGGCGAAGGCCGCGTTTGCGCGTGCTGCGGAGCGCACTGGAAGGAGTACATGCCCGCAGGCGACCCGGTGCGTCCAGGCGAGATCTGCCTCAAGTGCGGCTGCGGGAAGCGCCAACGCCTCTTCACCCTCTTTTGGAAAAAGCGGATCAAGCCCGGCAAGAAACGAGTCCTACACTTCGCTCCTGAGGTGTGCCTCACCCGCGTCATGCGCGCGGACACGGCCGTCGAGTACATGAGCGTCGACCTCGAGCCCACGTTCGCGCTGATGCAGGCCGACATCACCTCGCTCCCCTACTCCGACCGAACATACGACGTCGTCGTCTGTTCGCATGTACTCGAGCACGTCCCGGACGACGCTATGGCGATGAGAGAACTGTTCCGCGTCCTGCGCCCCGGCGGGCAGGCGCTCGTGATGGTTCCCCAGGATTTCGATCGCGGGGCGACGTATGAGAACCCGGCCGCCGTGACCCCCGAGGACCGCTACAGGGAGTTCGGCCAGGACGACCACGTGCGGATCTACGGCACGGACTTCGTCGGCCGCCTGCAGGCGGCAGGATTCAGCGTCGAGGCGGTCTGGACAAAGGACATTGCGACCGCTGAAGAGGTCGCGCTAGGAGACCTGCGCGACGACGTGATCTACGTCTGTACGAGGCCATAGGCGCCGGACCCGGCGAACCTGTGGGAAAGTCCCAGGGACCCCTTCTGGGGCACGCGGCTTGCGTCAGATATACTGGATTTTGCTTGGGCCGACTTGGCTCACTTCGATTCAACGAGGAATCCTCATACCGATGTCTGCTATGCCTGAAGCCGCCACTTCGACGAAAATCGACTTTCTGCGCCTGATGCTATTAAGCCGTGAGGGCGATCGACGCGAGGGGATCCTGCTCCGACAGTCAAAAGGCTGGTTCCAAGTGAGCGGGATGGGCCACGAAGCGATCGGCGCACTCGCGCTGCACCTGCGCAAAGACGACTGGATCTATCCCTACTACCGCGACCGCGCGCTCATGCTTGCGCGCGGTATGAACAACTACGATCTCGCGCTGGCCTACTTCGCCAAACGCGAGTCGAGTTCCGGTGGGCGACAGATGCCCGGACACTACAGCAGCCGTGCCCTCAACGTCGTGAGCGTCTGCACCCCGACGGGCGGCGGCCTGATCCCAGCGTGCGGAACGGCTTGGGGCATGAAACTGCAGGGCAAGGACGATATCGTCGTCGCGACGGTTGGAGACGCAGCGAGCAGACAGGGCGAGTTTTACGAGGCGTTCGCGTATGCCGTGCAGGAGAACCTCCCCGTCATCTTTGTGATCGAGGACAACAAGTACGGCATCTCGACACCGACCGAGCACTTCTTCCCGCTCAAGATCGGTGGCATCTTCGCGCAGGACCACGTGGTCAAGGTCGACGCGCGGCACTTCGACGAAGTCTACGAGCAAGGCGGCAAGGCTATCGCCAAGGCGCGAGCGGGCGGCGGCCCGACGCTCTTCTGGTTCGACATCGACCGCCTCGCCTCTCACACCTCCTCCGACGACCACCGCGTCTATCGCGACGCCGAAGACATCGCAGAGATGATGGAGCGCGACCCGATCAAACTCTTGCGCGACCAACTCATCGAGGCCGGCGAACTGACGATGGAGCAGTTCGAACAGATGCAGGCCGAAGTCACCAAAGAGGTCGACGACGACTACATCCGTGCAGAAAAGGCAGAAGACCCGATCGCAGAGGAGGTCGAACTGCACTGTTGGGGCGAGCCTGCGAAGGTCGAGCGCCCGCCGATCGAGCCCGGCACCATGACGATGGTCGAGGCGATCAACAAGACGTTCCACAAGGCGGTCGCCAACGACCCCAACGTCATCTTCTTCGGCGAGGACATCGAGGACCCCAAGGGCGGCGTCTTCAAGATCACCGAGGGCCTCAGCACTGCCTATCCAAAGCAGGTGTACAACTCGCCTCTTGCCGAGGCGACCATCATCGGCGTCGGGGCGGGCCTCTCCAGTTACGGCATGAAGCCCGTCTTCGAACTGCAGTTCATCGACTTTATGTGCCCGGGCTGGAACCAGATCGTGACGAACCTCAGTTCCACGCGCTGGCGCTCGTTCGGCGAATGGAAGACACCGATGGTCGTCTACGCCCCCTACGGCGCGTACCTCCCCGGTGGCTCGCTCTGGCACAGCCAGGCAAACGAGGGTTGGCTCGCGCACGTACCGGGTCTCAAAGTCGCGGTTCCTTCGACGCCCGAAGACGCTGCCGGCATCTTCTGGACCGCCATCCACAGCGACGACCCCGTGTTCGTCCTGATCCCGAAGCACATCTTCCGCAAGAGGGTCGAAGTCAAGAGCGTCGACCCCGTGCCGTTCGGCAAGGCGAGGATCGTGCAGGAAGGCTCGGACGTCACTGTCGTCGCATGGGGCAACACGCTCGAGATCGCAGACGCCGCTGCCAAACAACTCGCAGGAGAGTGCAGCGTCGAGATCATCGACCTGCGCTCGCTCGTCCCGTGCGACTACGAGACCGTGGCGGCCTCGCTCGAAAAGACCGGCCGGCTCGTCGTCATCCAAGAGGACACGCGGACCTGCGGCTTCGGCCAGGCGTTCATCAGCGAGATGGCGAGCGACCCTGCGCGGTTCAACCTCTTCCTCGCTTCCCCGCAACTGGTCTCGCGCGGAGACGTACACATCGGCTACAACCCGATCTACGAATACGCCGCGCTACCGGACGTCGACGAAGCGGTGCGCGCGATCCGCACGACCCTCGAGTAGTTTGGGAGTGCGCGGACTTGTCCGCGCTTTCCTCCGCGCTTGCCTGTCGGCACAGCCTTCGATGGAATGCGCGGTGTGTCGTGCCTCGCTTCTGAGCCGTGCCCGTTGACACGCTGTCAAGCCAAAATCCGCCGGTCCAGGAACGCTGGCCGAAAAGCGCCGTCTAACTAACTACGTCAAGGCATCAAGACAAAGTAAACGAGTGACGCAAATTGAAACGAAAAAAACGGGAGAGAAACGGGAGCGAAAGTGCGCCAAAAACGGGAGCGAAAACGGGACAAAACGGGAGAATCCTAAAGGCGGCCCTGCTCCGACACCCCGGCTGGTAAAATCTCGCAGGCCAAGACACCTATGATTCCCGGCGTTGTAATCAAAGAGATCAAGCGTTTCACCGACGAGCGCGGATGGTTGATGGAGTTGTTCCGAGACGACGAACTCCCCGACGGGTTCGAGCCCACGATGGGCTACCTCAGCATGACCAAGCCGGGAGTGTCGCGAGGTCCACACGAGCACGTCGACCAGACCGACGGCTTCGTCTTCCTCAACGGCGAGTACGAGTTGTATCTTTGGGAGAACCGCGATGGCAACGAGCAAAAGCAGGAGACCCACAAGGTCGGTGCAGCGAACCCGGTCCTAGTCTTCGTCCCGCCGGGAGTGGTCCACGCCTATCGCAACGTTGGAAAGGAGGAGGCGTTTGTTTTGAACTTCCCAAACAGGCTCTACGCCGGCTGGGGCAAGAAGGAGCCAGTCGACGAGATCAGGCACGAGGACTTCGATTCGAAGTTTAAGTTGCCATGAGGCTGCTCGTCACCGGCGCGGCCGGCTTCATCGGCTCGAACTTCGTGCGCCTGGCGCTCGAGGAACTGCCGGACTCGACCATCGTCGTGCTCGATGGCCTCAAGTACAGCGGCCACCTTTCGACCATGCGCGACTTTCTCGACTCGGGACGCGTGACCTTCATGCAGGGCAACATCGACGACGATGCGACAGTGCGCCGAGTCTATGACGAGAACGACTTCACCCACGTCGTCAACTTTGCCGCAGAGAGCCACAACGACCGCTCGCTCGGCGACCCCTATGGCTTTGCAAGGAGCAACTTCTGGGGCCCGCTCGTGCTCTACAACAACGCGCGAGGACGTTCGTTCGAGCGAATCTTGCAAGTGAGCACCGACGAGGTGTACGGCTCGATCGACGAGGGCGAGTTCACCGAGGAGAGCCCGTTCCTGCCGAACTCGCCCTACTCGGCGGCGAAAGCGGGCGGCGACCTGATGGCGCGCGCCTTCTGGAAGACCTACAAACTCCCGATAGTGGTCACGCACGGCGGCAACACATACGGCCCGTGGCACTATCCGGAGAAACTGATCCCGTTCTTCGTGACGCGCCTCATCGATAGGAAGAAAGTGCCGCTCTACGGAGAGGGCCACCAGGTGCGTGAGTGGATCCACGTCATGGACCACGCGAGGGGCATCCTGACCGCGCTGCAGAAGGGCGAGCCGGGAGGGGTCTACAACATCGGCGACGAGAACGAGCGGGAGAACATCGAGGTCGTCAACATCTTGCTGGACGAACTGGGACTGGACGATTCTTACATCAAGCGGATCCCCGATCCGCGCCAAGGCGCCCACGACGCGCGTTACTCGATGAACACGTCGCGCATCCGTGGTCTGGGCTGGAAGCCGGTGATGCCCTTCGAGGAGTCGCTTCGGGCGACCGTGCGGTGGTTCGTCGACAACGAGCGCTGGTGGCGCGACATCCAGGACGACGCCGAATACCGGGAGTTTATCAAGGCGTTCTACGGAAGGAGCCTAGGCGAAGACCTGTAGCCAGGTTTGGCCCGACCGGCAATAGTAACAGGGGGAGCGCGCATCGCGTCAGACCGTTCAGGAGAAAGAACATGAGGCGGATTTTTGCAATCGGCTTTGGCGTCTTACTAGGCGTATCGGTATTGGGGCAGGGGCGCGGTGGTGCAGGCGCAGGGGGCTTCGGGGGCGCGGCTCAAGCCGGAGCGGGACAGGGCGGCTTGGTGGGCAAGGCGCGTTACGACGAAGAAGTCCGCAGAATCGAGAATTCCATCGACAAGTACCTCACTGCGGACGGAGTCAAGAACATTCTGACGCCGGGACAGTTCAGCCAGTGGAAGTTGAAGATGAAAAAGGGCCAGGTGCTGATCGCGGACGCCACGAGCGACGTCTTCGACCCCGCGCTCCAGATCGTGAAACTGAAAGAGGGTGAGGACGAGGAAGCGCCGGGAACAGTCCTGAAGGAGAACGACGATCGCTATCCGGGTGACCAAAGACCACTACTCTTGTGGCATTGCGACCAGGACGGCGAGTACATGCTGCGCGCACGTTGCTTCCGCGACAAGTCCGGCGGTCAGTTCAGCGTGCGCTTGCAGACCTACGACTCGTATGATCTTCCCGCGGGACAATCGGTCGACCTCACGATGAACGGGCCGACGAGATTCTTGTTGAGGATGCAACTCAAAGCCGGTGAGATCAGAGCGGTGACGGCAGGAGCAGTGCTGGATGACGAACACGTATCGATCGAGCTCGGGTCCGTCATATCGCCGATCGGCCTTCCTAGCGAAAGTCTGATCGAACCGTTCCGGCGCGTTTTCGAGAACGCGGTCATGGCCCCTGTCGATGGGGACTACTACATGATGGCGCAG
This sequence comes from Fimbriimonadaceae bacterium, assembly GCA_035576225.1. GTDB lineage: Bacteria > Armatimonadota > Fimbriimonadia > Fimbriimonadales > Fimbriimonadaceae > JADFMN01. Next base: position 6,092 of record DATLWQ010000262.1, read on the forward strand.
ACCTACTACGGGAACGGCATGAAGCTCCACGTCTG
>DATLWQ010000263.1:0-4908 GCA_035576225.1 Fimbriimonadaceae bacterium
CAGCAGGGGACAGATCTACATCGAGCAGCCGTATGAACTCTATTCCGAGGAGAACCACGAGGCTTGGCGGAGGCTCTACGCGCGCATGCTCCCGCGCTGGGAGAAGTACGCAAACGAACACTTTATGTAGGGCATCAGGAACTTGATGCTCAGCCCCGATGCCGTACCCAAACTCTCCGAGGTCAACAAACAACTGACTGCGTTGACCGGATTCCGCGCCAAGGCGGTCAGCGGCTACGTGCCGGCCTACAAGTTCTTCGCGTGCTTGCGAGAGCGCGATTTTCCGACCACCATCACGATCCGCCACAAGGACAAACTCGAGTATCTGCCCGAGCCAGACATCTTCCACGACATTGCGGGCCATGTGCCGATGCACACGGACAAGGCGTTCGCGGACACGCTTGTGAGGTTCGGCGACGCGGCGCACACGGCGGCTGAGATGTGTGCCCAGATCTCGGACAAGGACGAACAGATCCGTCGGCTGACAAGCGTCATCAAGGCGATGGCCCGCTTCTTCTGGTTTACGATCGAGTTCGGCCTCATGAGAGACGCAAAGGCGGAGACCGGCCTGACGGTCTACGGCAGCGGCATTCTCTCCTCGTTCGGGGAGATCGAGTACTCCATCGAGAACGCCGACGCGCAGCGATATCCGGCGCAGTTGGAGTGGATGGTCAACCAGTACTTCGAGATCGACCATTACCAGCCGCTCTACTTTATCGTCGACTCCTTCGACCAACTCTTCTCGATGACAGACCAGTTGATCGACTGGATGAAGGACGGCAAGTTGAACAACGTCGCTCCTGGCGAGCCGCACGTCAGCCCAGAAGACTTGCGGTCCTTCATGGAAGCGGGCGGCTAGGCGCGTTCCTTCGCGAGCAGGTTGTAGAGCCAGGCGAAGACCGCCCCACCGGCCAAACCGTCGAAGAACGCCCACACGAGCCCGATCAGGCTTCCTGTCGCGCTGACGTTGTAGCCGCGATAGAGAATGCCAATCAGAGTCCTGTCCCCCGTCTGTCCTTCAAAGGCGATCATCCACCATGTCAGCGCGAACAGTCCCAGGCCCCAGATGAGGCCGCACGCCAGAGCGAATGCTTTCACATTGAGTTTCATTTCTGACCTCCGACGTCATGATATCAATCCCCGACTCTCCCGCATGCGCCTTTGGGACGGGCCGATTCGTCCATTTTGAGTAGGGATACAATAACGCCATGGCCGTCGACATCCTCTTTCCAGAACTCGGTGAATCCGTCCATGAAGGACAGGTCAGTCGATGGCTGAAGCACGTCGGCGACTTCGTCAAGGAGGACGAACCGGTCGTAGAGATCATGACCGACAAGGTCAACACTGAACTGCCTTCGCCTGCGAGCGGCTTTCTGGTCGAGATCACGGTCCCGGAGGGCGGGGAAGTCGAGGTCTTCTCGCGCATGGGCGTGATTGAGGAGGACGAGAAGAAGGCCAAGGCGATTTTAGCAAACGGGGCCGCCTCAAAGACTGAGCCCCCCGCACCCAAGAAAGAGGAGAAGAAGGAGCAGGTCGCCGCCAAACTACAGGAGCCGATCCAAGTACCAGCGGCCATGAACGGCCGCAAGTGGTACACGCCCCTCGTCCGCGCGATGGCGCGAACAAGCGGGGTCTCCGACACTGAACTCGCGTCCATCTCAGGCTCAGGCCACGACGGGCGCGTGACCAAGCGCGACCTCGAGGCCTACATCTCAGGCAGGTCCGCCCAACCAAAGACCGCAGCGGTCGTCGCCGGCCCGGACCAACAGGTCACAAGGCTCACGGGTCTGCGCAAGATGATCGCCGACCAGATGGTTCGCTCGTCCCAGACCCCGGTCGTCAGTACGCTGATCGAAGTCGACCTCGCCGCGCTCGTCGATTTCCGCAGTGCGAACAAGGAGTCGTTCGAAAAGCAGAACGGCGTCAAACTCACCTACACTCCGTTCTTCATCGAGGCGATAGCAAACACGCTCGTCGAATACCCGGCGCTGAACTCTTCGATGAGCGACAACAACGAGGTCGTAACGAACCGCCGCGTCCACATGGGCGTCGCCGTCTCGCTCGGGGAGGATGGCTCCGGCGGGCTGATCGTCCCGGTCATCCGCGACTGCCAGAACAAGAACCTCGTCGAGATTTCCAAGGCTCTCGCGGATATCGCCAAAAAGGCGCGCACCAACTCACTGGAGACGGAAGACGTCCAGGGCGGGACCTTTACGCTCACGAACCCAGGCTCCTACGGCGCCACCCTCGGCACGCCTATGATCAATGCGCCGCAGGCGGGCATCCTCGGCACGTACGGCATCATCAAGCGGCCGGTCGTCATCAACGACATGATCGCCATCCGACCGATGATGAACATCGTGCTCACATATGACCACCGACTTGTGGACGGTATGACGGCCGGGCTCTTCCTGCAGTCGCTCAAGAAGAAACTAGAGGGCTTCGACTTCTACAAGTAGGCTCTAGCGCGGCTTCATCGCGTCGCGCAGTGTCTTGCCGACTTCTTCAATCGCGAGGCGCGACTCCTCTTCGCGCAACTGGTGGAGCGTCTTCTTGCCGCCCTCGGCTTCGCCGACCCAGCCCTTGGCGAACTTGCCCGACTGCACTTCGTCGAGCACCTTCTTCATCCTCTTGCGTACGCCGTCGTCGACGATCCGTTTGCCGGCCTGGTAGCCCCCCCACTCGGCCGTGTCGCTGATCGCCTCGCGCATCCCAGAAAGTCCGCGCTCGTACATCAGGTCGGTGATCAGTTTCGCTTCGTGCATGCACTCGAAGTACGCGGCTTCCGGCGAGTACCCCGCCTCGACGAGGGTCTCGAAAGCCGCCTTGATCAGTTCTGGAATTCCCCCGCAGAGCACCGCCTGCTCGCCGAAGAGGTCTGTCTCGCACTCCTCCTTGAACGTCGTCTCCATGATCACCGACCGCGCACAGCCGATCCCCCAGGCGTAACTGAGTGCGACGCTCAGCGCCTCTCCCGAGGCATCCTGGTGGACCGCCACCAACCCTGCCAGCCCCAGCCCCGCCTCGTACGCGCCGCGCAGGGAGGCGCCAGAGCCTTTTGGTGCGACCATGCAAACGTCCACACCTGACGGAGCGTGGATAAAGCCGAAATTGAACGCAAACCCATGGCAGACCATCAGAGTCTTGCCCGGCTTGATCGACGGCTCGATGTGCGCCCTGTAGACCTCTGCCATCGATTCATCGGGCAGCGTCATCATCACAACGTCAGAGACCGCCGCTGCCGCTTCGAGGTCTGCTGCGTCAAATCCGTCTTTCAGTGCCGTCTCTCGCCCGTTCCCCATCCGTGCGCCGACGGTCACGGCCACGCCTTGGTCGCGAAGGTTGAGCGCCTGCGCCCGTCCCTGGTTGCCGTAGCCGAGCACCGCCACCGATCGTCCGAGGATGACCTCGGGATCGACATCGCTCCTGTAGTAGAACTTCGCCATCGGGCCCAACCGAATGATGGCACGGACCGCGCAAAGTGCCGTGAGGACAGCGATCCAGAACCCCTCGGATACAATCACCCCGATGCGAACTGTGCTGAGCGAGGTGCGCGAGTTCGACGGCCGCGCGGTGCCGTTCCTCGTCAAGGAGGTCCCCCGCGCCCGCTCGATCCGCATCCGCGTCACGCACGAGGGGGTCGTGGTGACCAAGCCCTATCGCGTACCGCGCTATGAGGTGGAGGCGTTCGTCGAACACAGCCACAAGTGGATCATCGCCCAGATCGACGAGATGGGCACGCTCGCACAAAAGACCCTCAGCGACCGGATCCATTACCTGGGCGAAGTGCGCGAGATCCGGCGGGCCAGCGTGCCGCCGGTCAGGTTTAGCGGCGACGTCTTTTGGGCGCCGGGAGAGGATGCCGCCGAGCGTCTAGAGGCCGTGCTGGAATGGATGAGGCGCCGCGCCAAGCCAGTCCTGCGCGACAGCGTCTACCGTTGGTCGTCGCGCATGTGCGTGACGGTCCGTCGGATGGGAGTACGTGACCAGACGTCGCGTTGGGGCTCGTGCTCGTCTGCCGCGTCCGTCTCCTTCAACTGGCGGCTCGTGATGGCGCCACAAGCGGTCTTGGAATACATCGTCGTCCACGAACTCGCCCACATACTGGAGCACAACCACTCCGACCGCTTTTGGCGCGTGGTCGAGACGCACTGTCCTGACTACGAAGCATGTGAGAAATGGCTGGACGAGCACGGCCCTGAACTGCTCCAGTACGGGCGCGGCATGATCGAGGTGCCGCTGCTCGCGTAGTGTTGAACTAATGGCCTAGCCGCTTTAAGCGCTCGATCCTTTCGGGCTCGTTCTCCACGAGCCACTCGTCCTTGCTCAGCAATTTGTGCGCGGCTGCGAAGTATGGTTTTGCCTCTTCCTCGCGCCCGAGCGCCAGCAGACACTCGCCGATCTCCTCTGGCAGGTAGCCGTCCACTTCGGCCCCGTCGTGAATACCAGGGTCGAACGAAGGGTAGTAGTTGTCGCGGATCGCAAACTGCTCGTCGAGCGCCTCCTGGACGCGGCCCATTGACCGTTTGCACCGCGCCACCGCCCACAGCGATATCCGATACCCAGGCTCCTTGCGCTCCTGGGCGCGGAAGTCCCGCCCTTTCTCGAAATAGTCCAGCGCTGCCTCGTAGTCGCCCATGTCGTGGTACGTCCAAGCGATGTTGTTGGAGAGAGAACCGATCCAGTGACGTGCGTGCTCCTGCTTAGTGTCTTCCAAGATCCGGAAGCCCAGCAGGTTCCATTCGAGCGCCTGCTCCGGCTCCTCGACGATCGCGATCATGTGCGCCGCGTCCACCGTCAGGTAGTCGTTGCCCGCGCGCTTTCCGGCGTCAAAGGCGCGCAGGAACACTTGCTTCGCCTTGTCCTTCTCGCCCGCTGAGTTCCACGACCTTCCGCGCTCGAGCAGGT
>DATLWQ010000264.1:0-5865 GCA_035576225.1 Fimbriimonadaceae bacterium
CGAGGGGGCGCACAGCGTTACGGGAATCCCCAGATGGATCTCGATCAGATAGCGGGCGTAGAGCGCCGCGTTGTCCGAGGAACCGCGCGCGGCCAGCAGGACAAGGTCGAACTCCTTCCCGCCGAGTGCGGCAGACAGTTCTTCGAGGTACCGCGCCGAGTTCGCCGCCAGGACGGCCGGCTGCTCGCGAAGTTCGCGTTCCATGTGTTCGCCGGTCGCCACGCCCTAATGCTACCAACCTGGCGCGGACAAAGTCCGGGCTCTCTACCATCTAGGGCCCTGGAGCGGGTAGCGTCTGAGAAGAGCGGACGAAGCGCACGGCCGCGCTCGGGCGTCTCTTGGATGGGCAATCGGAATGCTGGCACCACTCGTACTCATTGGTCTTATTGGAACGCCCCCGGAAGCCAAGACGTACAGGAGCGACGACCTCGGCCTGGTCTTCGACTATCCCGCCGACTGGAAACTGAAGAAAGACAAGTACTCCGACAACCTCGAGTTTCCAATGGCCGACGGCTCGACTGCCACGGTACAAATCTTCAAGACCGACTTCCGCCAGCCGGAGAAGGTCTGGCAAGATCTCCAGCGCGACGTCGCGACACAGATGAACCGCAACGTCACACGCCAATGGGACGAGACCATCCTCGGCGTTCCGATGCTCATGACCAGCATCAGTTACGACGAGGGCGGAGTCCAAAAACGGACACTCGTCGGCCTGCTGTATACGGCCACGAAGAAGAAACTCAACTTCCGATTGAGCTCAAACGGCGGCGTCGCCGACGAGGCCGAGTCCAAGTGGAGGAAGGCCCTGCTCACCCTCCGCACGACCAGCGGCGAGATGCCGGTCAAAGAAGACCCCAGCAAGCCGCTCGTCGATCCGACCAAAACTCCGGAAGGGCGCCCAATCGTCGTCTTGCGCCCTGAGAACGAGACCAGCAAGGCCGTGAGGACCAAGAATTCGGAGGTCATCAGCGTCCTCGGACAGAACGTCCGCCTCTACATGCCCGACGGCTGGAAGGTCGAGGGCAAGGACGGGAAGTTCACATTGACCAACGACAAGGTCGCGGGCCAGACCACGCTCGAGATCGCCCCGGGCGGAAGGACCGAGGCTGCGACCGCGCTCCACGCCGCCTCGGCCGAGTCGTTCGACGAGTTCTCGATCGTCGACCTCCGCGACGAGACGGCGATGACCAGGCAGAAGTCAGGCCTGTACGTCGGCGCGACGCTCCGGGTCGGCACCGACGCGAAGAAGGCGCCGCTCGTCACGTGGGACATCGTCGGCACCAACGAGACGCTGCTCTTCATGATCGACTACTCCGTCGGTTCGGAGCACGACTTCAAGCAGAGCCGCAAGAACGTCGAAGCGCTCATCGACCTGTTCGCGCTTGAGATCGTAAAGTGACGGTCGTCCTCAGTAGTTCAAGCCCCGTCGCGAGCGTGGCCGTGTTTGGTCCAGACTGGCGGCTCAATTGCTCGAAGTCTCAGCAGGGCAACAACATGGCGAGCGGCGCCCTCTTACAGATGCTCGGGGACATCGGTTTCTCGCTAGAAGATGCCACCCTCTGTGTCGCGGACCTCGGCCCGGGCAGTTTCACAGGCGTCAAGGTCGCCGTGACGATGGCCAAGACCCTCGCTTTCGCGCTCGGCGTCAAAGTTGCTGGAGTGACGGCGTTCGATCTCGTCTCTGCGGTACAAAGCGTGGCGATACCGAGCCGCAAGGGAGAGTACTTCTTGCGCGAGCCTGGCAGGGAGCCAGAGATCGTCCGCGCCCTGCCAACGGGAAGTATCGGGTACGGCGCCACGTTTGATAACCAGCAATACCCGCTTGCCGAGCGCTGCACCGCGGGCGTTGTCTCCAAAGCGACAGACCCCGTCGATCTGATCCCACTCTACATTGCCGAGCCGAGCATCAGCAAGGCCAAGGACACGACCGTCATGGGTGGCCCCAATGCGTGAGAACGTCCCGCTCGCGCCCTACACGACTCTCAAAGCCGGAGGGCCCGCAGAGTGGTTTACGGTCGCAAGGACGGTCGACGAACTCGCAGGCACGTCGCTCGATGCCCAGAAGGAGGGAACAGCAGTGACCATCCTCGGCTCCGGCAGCAATATGTTGCCCTCAGACGCCGGGGTTCCCGGCCTCACGATCCTCGACCTGGCGAACGAGATCCACATCGACGGCCAAGACGTCACGGCGGACTGCGGCTGCGCGTTTCAGGAACTCTTCCTAAAGACCGTGCAAAACGGACTCAAGGGCCTCGAATTTGCCGTTGGGATCCCCGGCACCCTTGGTGGCGCACTGGTCAGCAACGCTGGCGCCTATCGCAGCAACGTCAGCGAGTTCCTGATGGAACTTGAAGTCGTCCATGGCGCAGAGCGCAAGTGGGTCGGTCCCTCTTTCATGCAGTTTTCCTATCGCGACTCGATCCTCCGTCGCACAGATCCGCCTCCGTGCACGCTCCTCCGCGCGAAGTTGCGTCTGCCGCAGGGCGACCCGAAGGCGTCCTACGACGAGGCCCGCGGATACCAGCGCCAGCGCATCAGCAAGCAGCCTCCACCGGCGAGCGCTGGAAGCTTCTTTAAAAACGTCAACGACAGAGCCCTCGCCGAGTCGCTCGAGACCCTCCCGGATCCTCTGAAAAAGGCCGGCGTCGTCCCGAGCGGGTATCTCATCGAGGCGGTCGGACTCAAGGGGCACAGGAAGGGAAGGGTCGCCTTCGCGCCCAAGCACGCAAACTTCATTATCAACGTCGGCGGCGCGTCGGCCTTCGAGATCCGCGACCTCGCTGAGTTTGGCAAGGCCAAAGTGCGTGAAAAGTTTAACGTCACCTTAGAGGAAGAAGTGCTCTACCTTGGCGACTGGTCTGGCTACTCCAAGTCGGACGCTAACAAACGGTTCCAGTCGTAGCCCTTCGGTACGGCGGCTAGGATCAAGAATTGCTCACCTTTTGGTTCCCACACGACATGATCGCCCCGCAAAGTTCCAACGTATCTTGGTATCGCACGGACGACATACGGTTCGCACTCTAAGGGAAACGGGCCGTCCGCCATCGTGTGCAGGACTCGAAAATCAAGATAACGGGTCTTGATCTGTCCACCGGCTGAGTCGACGAACAGCGCCTTCATTGCGGCTTTGTCGCCTAGAACCGCATTTGTGTCTGCCCACAAGTCGATGTCACTCCTTCGCGATGCGACGTGAAACCTCGGATCGACCAGTGCGATCGAGATCCGCCCCGAATCACTATCGAGCGTTTTTGTGCAAGATACAAACTTGACGAGCGGCTCCAGTCGCATTTCCTTCTTCTTCAGCACCAAGCCGACATCGTTGCTCACACGCCTGAAGTGCGACGAATCCGAAAACCGAAAGCTGCTTACACGTGAGGCGCAAGATAGCAGCGCCAACGCATCGACCTCGTTCATAACTCTTACCCTTTGACTATCGATGGTGGCAGTATGAGGGGTGCATCCGATGGATGCTATCACTAGCGCAAAAGCGCCACACCTCTTAATAGACATATAAGAACGAGTCTACCGCCGAACGGATAGAATCGCTCCGTGCGAACGCCTCGACTGCTTTTCGTCTGCACAGAGAACGCCAACCGCTCACAGATGGCCGAGGGCTTTGCGCGCCATCACGGCAAAGACAAGGTAGAGGCCTACAGTGCAGGCTCGGAGCCGTCCGGCACGGTCAACCCGACTGCGGTCAAGGCGATGGCGGAAAAAGGAGTCGACCTCACCAAGAACCGGAGCAAGAGCCTCGACGACCTTCCGCATACCGAATGGGACTGGGTCGTCACGATGGGATGTGGCGACGCCTGCCCGCACGTCTCGGCAAAGCACCGCGAGGACTGGCGACTGGAAGACCCCAAGCACTTGCCCTACGAGGGCTACAAACGTATCCGCGACGAGATAGAGAGAAGGGTCCTAGCGCTCCTAAGAGAGTCAATCGATTTCGAGTGACCCGAACCGCTTTTCAGAATCGCTCACATTGATCGTCAAGATCCGGTACGCCCATAGGACCTTCTTATGGATCTCCGCAGCCTGCACATACTCGTCCGTCCCCTCAGGGAAGTTCGACGAGTCGCTTCGCCGGCTCAGTTTGATAAACGAGTGCCTGATCTCTGCGAAGCCTGCGCCCTCGGCGACCCCCAAAATGTTCCGCGCTGCCTCTTCCTGCGTCGTCCCCTCCGGGACGTAGACAACGGCGCGCTGCTCCTGCGCCACTTCCTTTTTCTCAGAATCCTTTTCCTTGTCGTCGTCCTCTTCCAGCTCACGCCTGGCGACGTCGCGCTCCCAGCCTCGGATCCGGTCCCACTCGCGGTTCACATAGGCCCTCAAAAGGTTGTAGGCGCGCCTGCCACTGCTCATTTCGGTTGGATCTCTTTGATCTGCTCGGCCTCGTCATATGATTTTGAAAGCACCTGGAGCCTGTCCACCAAGCCCGTGAGTCCATCGTCCCCCACTTCGGGCTCTGTAGCCACAAGTTTGTCGCGCAGGGATCCCAGTTCCGTGATCGCCTTGTTCATCCGGTCGCGGACCGAGTCCACCGAGGAGATCACGTGCTCGTGGTGCTCCAGTTCGCGCTTTCTGGCCTCGATCGCCAGATCCAGCGACGAGTCCTCGCCCGTGGCCTTGATGTGGTCTTTTAGAAGGCCGATCTCCTTTTCGGCGTTCTTCTTGGCAGTCACCGTCGCAACGTACTGGGTCGTGACGCTGTCCAGATCGCGGGCCTGCTGGAACAGTGCATCGAACTCGGCGAGCACCTGCTCCGCGACGACCCGTGCCTCAGCGTTGCTGTTCTGAGAAGAGGCGATGCTCTTGAACTCAGTCTGCAAGGACTGAAGTCTGCGCAGGATGCCGCGCGTCTCTGGGCTCATGTTCGCAGGGTGACGCCATACCGCCGATCGCTGGATCGAAAGGACCGCGACGATCGAGACGTAGCCGAGTAGCCCAAGGATCAGCACCGGCGGTTCGTGGAACAGAAGGCCGCCAAGGGCGACCGCCAGCGCGATCAGGTGCCAACGACTGAACAGCAGTTTCACAGTTTGACCCTCGCCGTCAGCCCGAAGTCCTGCCAGCCCAGACCGCGAAACCTTAGAAACGGCTCCCACGTCACGTTCTTACTGACCGGGACCTCGGCGAACGCTCGATACCAGTCTATCTGCTTGTCCCACGATCTGGCCCAGGCGAGCGTGACCAGAAAACCGGTTCCCTTGGTAAAGAATCGGTAGCGCACGTCGCTGAGGTTTCTGTTCAGATCGAGCGGCGTTGCTCCCTCGCGCAGAGAGACCCATTCGAGGTCGACGTTCCCGCCGCCCCACTTCACGGTCGTGTCCAAACCATACGCCTTCTTGTAGCCGCGCCCCCGGCCTGGCACGCTCCCCGGCCTTTGAAACTGAGTGAGGTCGCTACCTTGGATCGCGAAATGGTCGCCGACGGCGACGGACACTCCCACGCTACTACCGATGCGCGCCACGACTCCGCGCGTGTACCCCACGCCGTTGTCGCTCGCTGCGATAGAGATCGGCACCGCGTCAAAGAGAAGTTCGGTGTCATAGCGCATTGCTGGCGCGCTTTCGTTCAGGAGGTTCCGCTGTCCAAAGGGAAGGTACTGCTTGCCAATCCGCCACGTCCCGCGGGACTCGATGTACGCTTCGTCCAGCGAGTTGGGATCTCCATCGTTGTCGATCTTCTCCAGCCTTTGTGTCACCTTGACGATGTTGCCGGTCTCCAGCACAATGTGAAATCCGAGCACGCTGTACGTGCCGTGCGGGTCGTACCAGCGGATCCTGTTCGTTTGTCCGGTCTCGATGAACCAGGTGGGCGAGATGTCGGCAAAGATCGAAACCTGTGGTGTCTGGGCGCGCGCAA
>DATLWQ010000265.1:0-6713 GCA_035576225.1 Fimbriimonadaceae bacterium
GAAGAGAACGTCGAGCAGACCGAACTCTACTACTACACGGAGGACACGGGCGAACTGAAGCACATTCCGGCCGAGAAGTGGAAGGATCAGACGCTCTCCGACCTTCACTGGTGCGGCGAGGGGCACGACAAGATCCGGTTCATACGGCGAGACCGGCTCCAGCGCAACGAGGAACTGTGCGAATACGACCCGGCCACCGACAAGGTGACCGTGCTCATTACAGAGTCCGTCGAGAACGCGTACATCGAGAGGCAGCCGACGCGGTACGTCGGTGAGCACAACACCGGCGACATTGTGTGGTGGTCGGAGCGCACAGGCTGGGGGCACTACTACCTCTACTCGCACGACGGCGTGCTGAAGAACGCGCTGACCTCCGGCCCTTGGCGCGCGGAGAACGTCAACGCGATCGATGCGAAGAAGAAGAAACTGTACTTCAGCGCAGTCGGCCGGGAGCCGGGCGAGAACCTCTACAACACTCACGACTACTCTGTCGGGCTCGACGGCAAGGGCATCAAACTGCTCGATTCGGAGGACGCCGACCACTCATGGCAGATGCCGAAGTCGAACGACTATGCGGTTGACGCGTACTCGCGCGTAGACCTTGTGCCGAAGACGGTCTTGCGCGACGAAAGCGGCAAGGTCGTCATGGACCTCGAGACGATGGACCTCTCAGAACTCGAGGCGACGGGATGGAGGATGCCGGAGCGGTTCGTCGTGAAGTCGGCAGACGGCGTGACGGACATCTTCGGCAACATGTGGAAGCCGTTTGACTTCGACCCTCACAAGAAGTACCCGATCATCCTGAACGTCTATCCTGGGCCGCAGACCGAGGCGGTCTCGCAGACGTTCACGCCGACGAGTTCGCTCCAGGAACTTGCACAACTCGGGTTCATCGTCATCCAGATCGGCAACCGCGGCGGGACTCCACAGCGGTCGAACGCGTACCACTCGTACGGCTACTACAACCTTCGCGACTATGGGCTTGCCGACAAGAAGGCGGGCGTCGAACAGTTGGCGCTGGAGCACCCGTGGATCGACATCGATCGCGTGGGGATCTTCGGCCACTCGGGCGGCGGGTTCATGACCGCGGCAGCGATGTTGCTCCCGCCGTACAGCGAGTTCTTCAAGGTCGGCGTGTCGTCCTCGGGGAACCACGACAACAACATCTATAACCAAAACTGGTCTGAGCAGCACCACGGGCTGAAGGTCGTCACAGACGACAGCGGCCAGCAGGGCGGCGGGCGGGCTGGTGGTCGTAGGGGTGGTCGTGGCGGAGGCGGGGGCGATGACGAATATCTGCTCCCCGACCCCGACAACCCGTTTGCCTCGTTCGATGCGTTCTTGCAGCAGAAGCAACAGAACCAGGAAGAGCAGCAGGGCCAGAAAGACGAGAAGGATCAGAAGAAGGAGAAGTTCGAGATCCACGTGCCGACGACGGTCGAACTGGCCGCCAACTTGAAGGGCAAACTGCTGCTGACGACGGGCGACATCGACAACAACGTGCACCCGGGCAACACGATCCGCCTAGTCAATGCGCTCATCAACGCGAACAAGCGGTTCGACTTCATGATCATGCCGGGGCAGCGGCACGGCTATGGACCGATGTCGGGATACTTCAACAACATGCTGAAGGAGTACTTCTGTACGCACCTTCTTGGTGACGACTACAGCGGGTCGTCGGACGAGAAGGACAAGGGTGAAGGCCGCTAGGTCTAGAACGCGCTGTCGGGAAGGGAATCGCCCCCGATGGCGCGCCTTAGTGCGGCGCGGGCGACCTGTAGGTCTGCCCTCGCCGTGCTGACGTTGCCCTCGGCCTGGAAGAGCGCGTCCTGCGCGGCGATGACGTCGGTGAAGAGGCCGATGCCACCTTGGTAGCGACCCGTTGCGACGCGGACAAGTTCTTTTGCGTTAGCGAGTTGCGCTTGTGCCGTCTCGAGCCGCTGCGCCGCCGACTGTTCGTCGATGCTAGCCTGCACGACTTCGCCGGTGATCGACTGCGTGAGTCCCTTGAGGTTCGAGCGTGACGCATCGAGGTTCGCCTTCGCCTGCTTGATGCTGCCCGAGGTGAGACCGACGTCGCCCACAGGCCAGGAGAAGACGAGGCCGATGTTGCTCGACTGGTTGAGGAACGGGTCGTTCGTGCCGCGCGAGTTGAAACTTGCCGTAAGACTGATCGTGGGTGCGTTGGTGCGGTGCGCGAGGGCGAGGCCGTGCTTCTGGGCGTCGACGTCCGCTCTGGCACCATTGAACTCCGGCCTGTTCGTGAGCGCGGCGTCGATCAGGTCTCCCAGGTCTCCCTTCGGCTCCGCTTCGTCGGAGTCCGCCAGGGTGATCGGTGTGCGGGGATCGACGCCGAGCGCGAGCGCGAGCGCGATGCGGGCGGTGACTGTTGCGCCGCGGGCCAGTGTAAGCGCGTTGGTCGCATTGGCGACGGCGTTTTTCGCGTTCAAGAAGTCGGACGGGGCACCGAGCCCTGACTTGAGCCGCGCGTCGGCGAGCGCAAGTTGTGCGTTGCGGTTCTTGAGGTTCGCGTCGGCTGACTTCTGTAGTTCGATCGCGCGCGCCAGGCCGTAGAACGAGCGCCGCACGGAAAGGGAGGTATTGCTGACCGCTTGTCGGTACTGCCACTGCGCCGCTACGGCCAGCGAGCCCTGCTGTCGCGCGAAGGCGCGCGTGCGCCCGAAGTCGTAGAGCAGTTGCGAGACCGCGATCGCGCCGTTGGCTCGCAGGCCCAGTCCGTTGGTGCCGTTGCTGAGCGCTTGCCCCTTGAAGACGGACTGGCTGGTCTCGCTGTAACTCAGCGTGAGCCTGGGTAGGAGTCCAGCGCGCGCCTGCTCGGCGCGACCTTCGGCTGCGATCCACTGGTCGCGCTGCGTGCGGAGTTCCGGCTGGTTGGCGATGGCGACCCTCACGGCTTCGTCCGCGGTCAGCGGCTCGGTGCCGATCGTGCTGGGAACGCTGGGGATGGAGAAGTCTGGAAAGACCGGCACGTCCGGCGTCTGCGGTTTGACCGGGGGCGTCTGCGCCGTAGCGGTGCTCGCGAGAAGGAGCGGTAGGAGGAGGCGTCTCATTTCTGTTCCTGGTCTCCTTCGCCGGTGGACCAGTCCAGCGGTGTCGCGCGCGCCCGAATCTTCTGTTCGAGGTCGTCGAAGAGAGTGTAGACGGTCGGCACGACGATCAGCGTCAAAAGCGTGGAGGTCGCGAGTCCGCCGATGACGGCCGTCGCGAGCGGGACGTACATCTCGGAGCCGCTACCGAGGCCGATCGCGAGCGGCGCCATGCCAAAGATCGCGGCAAAGGTCGTCATGAGAATTGGGCGCAGCCTCGTGGGCCCGGCGAGAAGTATTGCCTCTTCGCGCTCCATCCCGCGACGACGGAGGATGTTGGTGTAGTCGACGAGCAGGATGCCGTTCTTGACGACGATGCCCATGAGCATCAGAAGGCCGATGAACGCGGTGATTCCGAAGTCTCTGCCCGTGATGAAGAGCGCAAGGACAAGGCCGATCGCGCAGAGCGGCACCGACGTAAGCACGACGAGCGGATAGACGAACGACTCGAACTGCGAGGCGAGGAGGATGTAGATGAGCAGGATCGCGAGCGTGACCGCGAGGCCGAGGTTGGCGAACTCCTTTTGGCCCTGCAACTGGCGATAACTCAGTTCCCAGTGCGTGCCTACGGGAAAGTCGACCTTGGAGAGCGCCTGCGTGACGTCGGCCTCGATCTCGTTCTCCGACCGGTCTTGGATGCTGCCGCCGACGTTGATGTAGCGCTGTCTGTTCTGTCGTGCGACCTCGTTCGGGCCGAGGCCGATCTTCGCCTTTGCGACCTGCCCGAGGGTGATGACCGCGCCGCCGAGGCCGGTCGTCACGGGCAGTTGCTTGATGTCGGTGATCGAGGATCGCAGTCGGCGAGGGACCTGGACGTAGATCGGATATTGGAAGCCGTTCTCTTGGTAGTAGGTTGCGAGTTGTCCGCTCGTCGCCGCGGAGATCACGCTCGCGACGTCGCTGAACGAGACGCCGAGCGCCTGCGCCTTCTGTCTATCGACCTCCCATTTGACCTCGGGAAGCGCGTCTTGGACGCCGACGTTGACGTTCTCGAGTCCTGGCACGTCGGACATCGCCGTCTGCACCTTCCTCGCGACGTCGGCGAGTTGTGTGAGGTCTGCGCCGTAGACGTCGACGGAGAAGCCGGTGTTGTTGCCCATGATGCGCGAGACCATGTCCATGGTCTGCACCTGGGCTTGCGCCCCCGGGAGTCCCGCGAGTTGCCTGCGCAGGCGCTTGACGACGTCGTCGGTCGACGTCTTGTGGCCGTCCTTCAGCCGGACTGTGACGTTGCCCTCTTGCGGCGAGATGCCGCCGCCGAACCTCGTGCTGCCGACGCTGGCGAAGACCTCGGAGACGTCCGGGTCGGCGAGCAGGACGCTCTCGATCTTGCGCATCGAAGCGTCTGTCGTCTCGACCGGCGTGCCGATGGGAAGGCGGAGCCGTACTGTGAGGTTGCCGCTGTCGGTCTCAGGGAACTGCTGTTTGCCGAGGTGCGGCCACATTAGCAGCGCTGCGGCGACGCACGCGAGGCCGATGACGATCACCCAACCTCGGTGGTGGATCGACCACTGCAGGCCGCGCCGGTAGTTTGCGTCGAGCCTTCTCTGCCATTCGCCGACCTTGTCGAACATTCGCAGTGTGGGGGTCTGGCGCGTCCTTGTTTCCGGGTGCGCCTCTTCGATCACGTCGCGCTTGTTCACCATGCGCGCCGCGAGCATCGGCACGACGGTCGTGGCGTCGAGCAGGGAGACTGCGAGCGAGAAGACTACGACGAGCGCGAACTGTGTGAAGACCTGGCCCGGTCGGCCCTGGATCAGGAACAGCGGGAGGAACACGATCATGACCGTGAAGGTCGAGGCGAGGACCGCTGAGATGATCTCCTGCGTGCCGGTGACCGCCGCCTGCGCTGGCCCGGAGCGGTTGCGCTCGATGTGCCTGTAGATGTTTTCAAGCACAACGATGGCGTCGTCGACGATGAGGCCAGTCGCGAGCGCAAGGCCGCTCAGAGAGATCGTGTTTAGTGTAAAGCCAGCGAAGTAGAGCAGCGCGAAGGTCGAGATGATCGAGATCGGGATCGAGAGCGCGACGACGAACGTGCTCTTGAGGTTTCTCAGGAAGAAGGTGATGATGAGGATCGCGAGGACCGCGCCGATCACGGCGGTCTCCTTGAGGTCTGTGATGGAGTGCTGGATGAAGATCGACTGGTCGTAGGTGATCGCAAACTTGAGGTCGGGCTCGCGCTTCGCGATGCCGTCCATGACCTTCTTCACGGCGTCGGCGGTCTCGACCGTGTTCGCGTCGCTCTGTTTGGTGACGGAGACGCTGACCGCAGGCTTGCCGTTCATTCGCGTGAAGGTGAGTACGTCCTGGCTCGCGTCGCGGACGTCGGCGACCTCCTGGAGCGTGACCTGGTGGCCGTTGAAGGTTCCCAGAGGGACCTGTTTGATCTCGTCGACGCTCTTGAAATAGCCTACGCTCCTGAGGTTGTACTGCGTCTTGCCCTCAGTGACGACTCCGGCGGGGAGGCTGATGTTCTCCTGTGACAGGCGCCTTGTTACGTCCGCGATGTTCAAGTCGTGCGCGCGAAGTCTGTCGGGGTCGACGTCGACCATGATCGCGCGGTCGTAGCCGCCGTCGATGTTGACTGCCGCGACGCCTCCAGCCGACTCGATCTGTGGGCTGATCTCGTTGACCAGCCTGCTGCGGAGTTTGATGAGATCGCCGTCCGCCGGCACGATTCCGTAGGTGAGGATCGGGAGTTGCGAGGGGTCGAACTTGAAGATGGAGGGCGTCGAGATGGTTGTGTCGCGCGGGAACCTGCGCTGCGCCCTCTGCACGAGGTTGGAGACGTCGATGGCCGCCTGGTCGACGTTGACGCCGTACTTGAACTGCACGCGGACCGAGGACGAGCCGAGGGAGGAGGTCGACGAGACCTGGTCGAGTCCCCGCACGGAACTGACCGCCTGCTCGATGGGCCGCGTGATCTGCGTCTCCATCTCCTCGGGCGAGGTGTTGGGCCATGTCACGTTGACGACGACGGTGGGGATGTCGATGCGAGGGAGCAGGTCGACCGGCAGACGCAGCAGGGTGATGTAGCCGAGCACGACCAGCGCAAGGATGCGCATCGAGACCGCGACCGGTCGGCTGACAGAGAACCGTCCGATGTTCATTTCTTGGCGGGCCTGCCGGTCTTCTTCTGTGGGAGTGCGACCGTCTGCCCGTCGCGCAGTTTTTGGAATGAGAGCGTCACGACTTTTTCGCCGGGCTCGACCCCGGAGGTCACCTCGACCATGTTGCCGTCGGACGCACCAGTCTCAACGTTTCGGACCTCTGCCTTCATGTCGTTGTCGATGACTGTCACCGTCGATCCTTTTTCGGAAACCTCGACCGCCTCCTTGGGGACGGCGACCTTGGCCCGCACCTCCTTGGTGACGATGCTGACTCGCCCGAACATCCCTGGTCGAAGTTCGTCCTCTGGGTTGTCCAGTCGGATCTGGATGGAGAACTGCCTGCTCTGCGGGTCGGCGACGAGGTTTACGTTGCTGACTGTCCCGGAAAACGTACTTCCGTCGATGCCATCGATGCTGACTTCGACGCTCTGGCCCGTCGAGACGAGCGGTGCCGTCTCGATCGGTAGAGACGACTTGAAGAACAGCCAGCCGA
>DATLWQ010000266.1:0-3136 GCA_035576225.1 Fimbriimonadaceae bacterium
CCATCTCCGGCTCACAGCCGGTCACGATGACCCCGTCACAGTCGAAGACGCGCTCGAGCCTCTCGCGCGCCTCTTGAAGGGTCACCCGGTGCATCAAGTAACGAACCAGCACCCAAGGTCCGAGCTTCCACAGAAGGTCCAACTGGCTTTTGCGCGATTGCGAGAGCCGTTCGAGGAGGCCGGTCGCGTCCATGAAAGCAGGCACGGAACCGGCATAGAGCGACCCGCTGAGGTACGAACCGTCGCGCAGCAGGATCGGGGTGGTCGCAAGGCGAGGGAACTTTTCTTTGAACTTCTCCAGACTGCATAGTCCGATTGAGAGCCATTTTTCCGCCCCTTCTTTGACTCTGGCCTCGACCTCTTGCGTGAACCTGTGGAGGTGTTCGGGGGCGAGGAGGGGGCAGTCGCAGGGAAGGAACAGAACCGCATCGGCGTCGACGAGCGCTTCGACGCCGGTCCGCGCGTTTTCGATCTGGGTGTCCTTCTCCATGACGAGCCTGCCGTGGTGCACCTCGGTCGCGACGTCGTCGCCGCTTATGGTGACGCAGTCCGTGAACCCGGCCCCCTTGACGGCGTCGAGCGTCCACCACAGGCTCGATCTGCCCCTAAACTGGGCGAGCGCCTTTCGGGGCGTGCCGAGAGCAGAGGCGAGCGGATCCTTGACGAGCCCACCGGCGAGCACGACGACTCCCCACCTCACTTACGCAGCTCCTGGCAGGCAAGACTCATTCAGACCTCAGATTGTATCGGAAACCTGGCTTGTGCCAGTATTTTTGCGTGTAGTCCGTTGAATACTCGACATTCTACGGTCGGTTCGCGGATACTGGGAGATTCGGAGAGGACGATGATGCGTTTTCGGACTATTGCGCCCGTTTTGGCGACTGCCTTTCTTGCCACGGTCGCGTTTTCACAGACTCTATCGACGGGAGGCAGCACCCCTTCCACTACAGGACAATTGGCGCTCGAAACGCTCAAAGGCGTCGCTCCCGGCGTACGCACGATGAAGACAGGCGGCCATGTTTCCCGCATCTACGGAGTGCCGTTCGGATACGGGTTTACGCCCGAGCAGGCTGCGAGCAGCTTTGTCAGCAAGTACGGCAGCATCTTCGAGCCCGGAATGGCCAGCCTGGAGATGGATCGCACGCAGTCGATCATGGACGGCAAGTTCGTGGCGGTCTATTTCAAAGAGACCCTGATGGGTCAGCCCGTCGACAAGGGCTACCTGACGGTGCTCGTCAAGAACGACATGGGCTCACCGATCGTGCTTGCTAGCAGCAACGTCCAGAAGGTCGACCTGGCGCCTTCCTTCAAGCAGATCTCGTCCAAGGCGGCCATTGCAGCCGTGCGCAGGGCGGACAAGTCCCTGAACGTCGAGTCGACACCGATCATCGTCGTCTATCAGCGCGAGACGGACTCCGTACTCGCGTGGTCGTTCGTTGTTGGAAACGGCAGCCGCACGAACCCCAAGAAGTTCATGGTCTTCGTGGATTCGACGAAGGGCAGCATCCTCGAGTGGCGCAACATGATCTACAACACCGACGTCTCTGGCCACGTCGGCGCAATGGCGACGCCCGGGCTGCTTCCCAACGAGACTGGCAATCCTCCAACGCTCGTCAACCTCATCGATGTGTCGGCGAGGATCAGCGGTGGGAGCGCGACCCGCACGGACTCAATCGGCAACTTCACGATCCCTAACGCAGGAACAACGGCCGTCGATGTGATCTCCGAACTGAACGGCTCGTGGGTCTCCGTCATCAACGACGCAGGCCTCAACGAGGTGCTCACCCAGAACGTGACTCCTCCTGGCCCGGCCAACTTCACGTTCAACTCGACGCCGAGCGAAGCCGTCCAGGCGCAGGTCGACGGGTTTATCCAGACCCAGGCGATCCACAACTTTGCGAAGGCGATCAACGCTTCGTACCCGGGCATCGACATCCAACTGCCTTGCCACGTGAACATCGCATCGACGTGCAACGCCTATTACGACGGTGCATCGATCAACTTCTATGCATCCGGCGGCGGGTGCCCCAACACGGCCTTTTCGACGGTCGTGTACCACGAGTACGGCCATTTCATCATCGACCATGGCCACCCGTCACCGACGGGCGACTATCACGAGGGGATGGCGGACGTGAACGCCGCCTTCATGGCCGATGACGCTTGCCTCAGCAGGGACTTTTTTGGACCGGGCACGGGGTGTCTGCGTAGCGCTTACAACACCGTGAGTTATCCGTGCACCGGCGAAGTGCACTTCTGCGGCAACGTCATCAGCGGTGCGTTCTGGCTGATGAAGGACGCGCTCGACGTAACGATGGGTGCCGGCCCCTCTCTCACGTATTCGCGCTTCCTCTATTTGAACAGCATCCTCTTGCACCCGACCGACATTAACCCAGGCATCACAGTCGACGTGCTCACCTTGGACGACAACGACGGAGACCTAACGAACGGCACTCCGCACTATGACGAGATCGCGCAAGGCTTCAACGCGAAGAACTTGACGGCTCCCGTCGTCAACTGGCTGACGATCACTCCGTTTGTCGTCGCACCCGAGTTCTACTCTCTGCCATCGTTATCAAGCACGATTCTCATGAAGTTCGGCATCCAGGACGACATCGGTGTACTCGACCCTACAAGCGTGCGATTTGTGCACCGAACCAACGGCGGGCCGTGGGAAGAGATGGGGATGCTCGAGTTGTTCGCCCACGGTCCCTATTACAGATCGATGAATGTCCTCAATGTGGGCGACATAGTCGAGTGGTATGTCCGAGCACAGGACACCGACGGACACGAGGTTAGATATCCGCAGGGCAAGCCAGCCGTAACCATGTTCGGAACCGCACTGACGACGACCTTAAACGACACTTTCGAGACCGACACAGGCTGGACGGTCACGAACGACCCGAGCCTGGCGACCGGCGCATGGGTGCGGGCCGACCCGAACGGGACGTTCCTGAACAGCATTCCGGCCAATCCCGAGAACGACTCGGCAGATGCCGGGACGCTGTGCATGTTCACCGGTCAGGCAGCGGTCGGCGGAGGGCCGGGCGATGCGGACGTCGACGGCGGGCCGACCCGGCTGACGTCGCCCGTGTTCGACCTCTCCGGCGGAAACGGGGTCATCGACTTCCAGCGATGG
>DATLWQ010000267.1:0-4223 GCA_035576225.1 Fimbriimonadaceae bacterium
TGGAGCAACAGATCGCCCGAGAGATCTCGCTCGAGCAGGCTGACGGCAAGATCAAACTATCACGCCCGAACAACGCGCGGCGCAATCGGGCACAGCACGGCCTCGCGCGCTCGCTCATCAACAACATGGTCGTCGGAGTCACCGAGGGCCACTCCAAGGTCCTCGAGATCCACGGCGTCGGCTTCCGAGCCCAGGCGCAAGGCAACACACTCGTCCTCAACGTCGGCTACTCCCACGAGGTGAAGATGGCCGCGCCGAAGGGCATCCAGTTCGAAGTCAGCGCCGAAGAGCGCGGAAAGCAGACCGAGATCAAGGTCAGCGGCATCGACAAGGCGCTCGTCGGGCAGATCGCCGCCGACGTCAGAAAGGTCCGCAGGCCAGACCCCTACAAAGGCAAGGGCCTGCGCTACAAAGGCGAACGCGTCAAGTTGCGACCTGGCAAGAGGGCCGCGGGCACCTAGAGGTTTAGAAAGCAATGCCTACCAGTTCAAGAAACGACAAGAGGTCGATCCGCCACAAACGGATCAGAAAGCACCTCGCGGGCACCGCGGAGCGGCCGCGGCTCGCCGTCTACCGCAGTTCGCGGCACGTCTCGGCACAGATCATCGACGACGTCGCTGGCGCGACGATCGCCGCCGCGAGCAGCCAGGAGAAGGCGCTCAAGGCCGGCGACGACAAGGCCGGCGCCAAGATCGTTGGCCAGGCCGTCGCCAAGCGCGCCAAGGAGAAGGGTGTCAAATCGGTCGTGTTCGACCGCGGAGGCTTCAAGTACCACGGCGTGATCGCGAGCCTCGCAGAGGGCGCTAGGGAAGAGGGGTTGGAGTTCTAACATGGCACGTGGACCAAGACTTATCGGAAGAAGGCAGTCCTCCCGGCGCGACCAGGAAGGGCCGCAGTACGACGTCCGGATCATCAACTCGAACAAGGTCTTCAAGACCACCAAGGGCGGCAAGACCGCCTCGTGGTCGATCCTTGTGGTCGTAGGCGACAACAAAGGCATGGTCGGCATCGGCCACGGCAAGGCGCGCGGCATTCCCGACGCCATCACAAAGGCCGAGGACACCGCGCGCAAGAACATGTTCAAGGTCGAACTGCTCGGCGACACCATCCCGCACGAAGTGCGCTCGACAAGCGGAGCGGCGACGGTCGTCCTCAAGCCCGCCTCGCCCGGTACAGGCGTCAAGGCTGGCAGCGCCCTGCGCCACTGCCTAGAAGCGGCCGGCGTCCACAACGTGCTGGCCAAGTGCCTCGGTAGCCGCAACCCGACCAACATCGCCCACGCGACTCTCAAGGCCTTCAAGTCTCTTCGCGCTCCCGAGCAGATCGCCGCGCGCCGCGGCGCAGACGTGAAGGAACTCGTCCCCTGGCTCGCAAAGGCGCGCAAGGAGGAGGCCGACAGTGCTTAAGATCACGCTCGTCAAGAGCGCCATCGCCAACACGCCGATCAATCGCCGCACCGTCAAGGCGCTCGGCCTCAAGAAGACCGGCAGGACCGTCTACCGCGAGGACTCCCCGTCCATCCGCGGCATGGTCCGCAACGTCGCCCATCTGCTCAAGGTCGAGACCGTCGACACCGCGCCCGAGCAAAAGAAGAAGGCCAAGCCCGCAAAGGCGGTCGCCGCCGAACCCAAGGCGGCGCCAAAGTCCGTGCCCGAACCCAAGGCGGAACCGAAGGCAAAGACGCAAGCCAAGCCGGCACAGGACAAGCCGAAGCCGAAGAAGGCTCCCGCCAAGAAGCCCGCCGCAGCCAAGGCCGCGCCCAAGAAGACCGGGCCGAAAAAACCTGCAAAGAAGTTCGCCGACCTCGGAAAGCCCGCCAAGAAGTCCAGCAAGAAGAAGGAATCGTAAGCCATGAAAATCCACGAACTCAGACCCCCGAAGGGATCGGTCAAGCGCAAGAAGCGCATCGCTCGCGGCATCGGCAGCGGCAAAGGCAAGACCGCTGGCCGTGGCACGAAGGGCCAGAAGGCGCGGCGTCAGATCAACCCTGTCTTCGAGGGTGGCCAGACGCCGATCCATAGGCGCCTCCCGGTCAAGAAGGGCTTCCGCAACGTGAACCACGTCGAGTTCGCGATCGTAAACCTCGACGACCTAGAGAAGAACTTCAAGGCCGGTGAGGAGGTCACGCCTGAAGCGCTCATGGCCAAGGGCGTCATCGACAAACTCAAAGACGGCGTCAAAGTCCTCGCCTTCGGCGAGGTTTCCAAGAAACTCAAGGTCAAGGCCACCAAGTTCAGCAAGGCCGCCGAGGCGAAGATCAAGGCCGCCGGCGGAGAGGTAGTGACGCTGTGAGCCTCGGCGGCGGGACAGACGTCAGGGGCCTCAAACTTAGCCTCGGCGACACCTTCCGTCTTGCGTGGGCCGATCCCGACCTGCGCAGCCGCCTCATGTTCGTGCTCGGCATCTTTCTGATCTACACCCTCGGAATCCAGATCAGGATCCCCGTTCCCGGCTTCAACCCGGACGCGCTCGCCTCACTTCTCAAGGACAGCCCCTTCTTCCAACTCATCGGCGTCATGGGCGGCGGCGCGATCAAGCGCCTGTCCGTCTTCGCGCTCGGCCTCGGCCCGTACATCAGCGCCTCCATCATCATGCAGGTGCTGACCATGACAACGCCCTCATGGAAAAAGGAGATGCAGGAGGGCGGTGAGTACGCACGAAAGCAGCAGAACCGACGCACTCGGTGGCTCACCGTTGCGCTCTGCGTCATGCAGTCGCTCGCGTTTCTCCAATACATGGGTCCCGGCGTGACGGGTGCCCTCACGGTCTTCGATAAGGCGTCCATCACAGTCTTCTGGACCGCCGGCGCTATGTTCCTCCTTTGGCTCGGTGAGCAGGTCAGCGAACGTGGCATCGGCAACGGCGTCTCGCTCCTCATCTTCGCCGGTATCGCGATCTCGCTGCCGAGCGTCGTCATGCAGGTCTTCGATAGCGTCCAGACCGGCGTTGCCTCCTGGTTCCAGGTCGGCGTCGTCATGATCCTGTTCCTTGCGGTGACTTGGTTCATCGTGCTCTTCACGATCTCGCAGCGCCGCATACCGGTTCAGCACATGAGGCGGAACTTCGGCACCCAGGCGATGGGTGGCAGGACCAGTTACCTGCCGATCTCGGTCAACATGGCCGGCGTCATTCCGATCATCTTCGCCATCGCGCTCGTCTACATGCCTGCGCAGTTGAAGATCCTCTTCCCGTCGGGAAGCGACATGTTTCTCTTCTTCGACCGCATCAGCAGGTTCTTCTATCCCGACTTTACGAGTTGGCAGGGCTGGATCGGCGCGCTCGTGTACATGGCGCTCATCTTCTTCTTCACCTATTTCTGGAACGCGATGATGTACAACGTCGAAGACATCGCGGACAACCTGAAGAAGTCCGGCTCGTACATTCCCGGCGTGCGTCCGGGCAAGCAGACCAAGGACTTCCTCGACCGCGTCGTCTCGAACGTGACCTTCGTCGGCGCGTTGTTCCTGTCGATCGCGGCGCTGACCCAGTTCATCTTCCCCGTCATCGTCAACGTCCGCAACCTCGGCCTCATCGGCGGCACGTCCCTGCTCATCCTCGTCGCGGTCGCCCTGGAGACGATGCGGCAGATCGAAGCGAGCATCCTGATCAGACAGTACGAGTCGTAACGTGCCCCTCAACCTGTTGCTCATCGGTCCGCCGGGCGTGGGAAAAGGAACCCAGGCCGCGCTCCTGACCGACAGGCTGGGCCTCTTGCACCTCGCCTCCGGCGACGTCTTCAGGCTCGAGATCGCGACCGGCACCAAACTCGGCATTCGCGCCAAAAGGTACATCGACAAGGGGCAGTTGGTGCCCGACGACGTCACCATCGCCATGATGGAGTCGCGCTTCACGAGCCAAGAGGCGAAGGTCGCCGGCTTCGTGCTCGACGGGTTTCCGCGGACCGTCGCCCAGGCCGAGGCGCTTGACGCAAAACTCGAATCGCTCGGCATCGAACTCGCTCGCGTCGTCTCGCTGGAGATTGACGACGAGACCGTCGTCCAGCGCCTGGGCGGTCGCCGTGTCTGCACCAACTGTGGCGCCGTCTACCACGTCGTCTCCCACCCGCCGCAGCAAGAAGGAGTCTGCGACAAGTGCGGAGCGCACTTGCAAATCCGGTCGGACGACGTCGAGGAGACGATCCGTAAGCGCCTCTCGGTCTTCCGCGAGTCCACCAGGCCGGTCCTCGACCACTACGAGAAGTCCGGCAAACTCCTGCGCGTGGA
>DATLWQ010000268.1:0-2071 GCA_035576225.1 Fimbriimonadaceae bacterium
GGTCCCGACGTTGACGACGTTCGTGAGCGCAGCGCACACCGTGATCGCCGGCCCGGCCCCCACGGCGCAATTGGTCGATTCGATGAAGCCCGAGCTCCGGTTGTACCATGCCAGGACCATCTCCTGCCCCGCGGTGCGCCCGAACGTGACCGAGACTCCCTGGCGGTAAACGGAATTGTTGCCCGCGACGGCAAATGGAGCCGAACAGGTGGTGAGCGCCGCGTTACAGACGACGGCCTCGATCTGACCCCGCAGCGAGCCCGAGCCCGGAGTCGCTGGAGGCTGCGGTGGTCCACCGCCGACGAAGTTCGTGTACGCGATGTAGACGTTGCCCGTGAACGAGTCGACCGCGAGCCACTCCTTGTCGAAGGTGTCGCAGTCGTTCATAACACTGGTCGTGGTATTGCAGGTCGGTGTCGAAACGACGACGGGATTGCCGAAGTTCTGGCCGCCGTCGTTCGAGATCGAGACACAGATTCCGAGGGTCCCCATGGGGATCGTATTGGCTGAGCACAGGCTGGCGTAGTAGACGCGTCCCGGGAACGCGGGATGGGTGTCCAGCACGGGATCTCCAGCGAGGTTGCCCCCGGCCGGCTGGGGCATCGCCGTGCTCTGCGTGAAGGTCTGGCCACCGTCCGTGGAGAAGGAGTAGCCGGAGAAGCCACCGTTCAGCTGGGCGCGATCGTTGTAGCCTACGACGATGTTGCTGGAGAAAGCGCCGAGGCCGACAGCGACCGTCGTCTCCGTCTGATCCTGGGTCCCGCCGCCCGGCGTTACGTTGAGGTTCGGGGTCGGGGAAACTCCAGGGAAGGTCGGGGCGGCCAGAGATGTCGCCGCTACGGGTGCTAGGGGCATCTGGCCTGTCGCCAGGAACTCTAGCATCATCTCGGTCCATGCGGTGGGTCGGTCGTCTCCTGGCGCCTGAGCATCGGCTAGCCCCGGTCCTATCATCACGAGGAGGCCGATCGTCACGACGCACATTCGGAGCCAGCGTCGTTTCGAGTCCATTGTCCCCTCCTTGTGCGGCTCTATGTTTCGCCGCTTTCGCCCGTGAATTGCGCGAGCCTTATCCCTTTCACGGGGCCGTCCCTTCCGCTATCGCTTCTTCGCTCGCCTTGGACGCCTCTCGAGGGGGCGACGAAATCGCCCCCGCTTGCGAGTGCCGCTGGACGGAACCTACCTCCACCAGCGCTTGGCGTATGCGAACCGGGGCTAGAGCGAGGCTTAGAAGACGCCGCGTCCAGGGAGCCTGAACGCGCGTGGAACGAAATCGAGTGTGGACCGCTCGGGTTCTAGCACTGGAGCACGGTCGCTCAGGCAATCATGAGTCGCAGGCATGTTCGCCCTTCTGAGGTGAACTCGCCACACACGTTTCTTATGTCTGACCAATTCTTGAAGTCAAGGGAAAACAAGACACCACTGGACAGGGCGATCCTCGAAGAGGCTCCTCGTCAGGGGCCGGGTTCAGCTCTACGCCGGTACTACCCTGCTGCGCTCCCGTCAGGCCGGTTCATGAGCTACTTGCCCACACTGGCTCCCTGGCCTAGGCTGTCGGCGCTCGCGGTATCCTCCAGGGACACGCAAGGAGAACCCGATGCGTCGTAAGCCCGCCAAGGCGAAGTCCAGAGCCAAGCGGCCTGTTGCCCGCAAGCCGCCCAAGACCGAGGACTCAAGGGTCCGTGACCTTAACAAGCGCCTGGTGGAGTCGCGAGAGCAGCAGACTGCCACCGCCGAGATCCTGCGCGTCATCGGTCGGTCTCGATCCGACGTACAACCGGTCTTCGATGCGATCGTCAGGAATGCAGTGAGGTTGTGCGATGGGCTGTTCAGCACGGCCTTCCAGTTCGATGGCGAGATCCTTCATCTCACCGCCCATTGCAACGTCAGCCCTGAAGGACTCGTGGAACTCCAACGCCTGTTCCCCCGACCTCTCAGCCGCGATCACTTGGTCGGACGAGCGATCCTCGAGCGAGCGGTGGTCCATGTCGCCGACATCGAGCTGCAGCCTGCGACCGAGCAGTCGCGGACCGCGGCGCGGCTGATTGGCTGGCGAAGTGCTCTCATCGTGCCC
>DATLWQ010000269.1:0-4636 GCA_035576225.1 Fimbriimonadaceae bacterium
CGACTTACGAGCAACCCCGGCCTCGAATTCCGCGCCAAGTTTTCGCCGGACGGGAAGTGGATCGCGTTCTCCGGCCAGTACGATGGATACAATGACGTCTACGTCATGCCCAGTGAGGGTGGGGAGCCAAAGCGGCTCACCTATGACTGGGGCCCTGATCTGGTGACAGGTTGGACGCCCGATGGCAAGATAGCGTACGTCACCGACCGCGAGCGCGTCCGTCCCGACATTGTCGGCCTGTGGGAGATCAGCCCGGACGGCGGCTTCCCGACCAAGACCGACGTGCACGAGGCGTACGACGTCTCGTTCTCACCGGACGGCCGCACCATCGCTTACAACCGCGTCTCATCTCAGAACTTTAACTGGCGTCACTACCGCGGTGGGACGCAGGGCAAAGTCAGTTTCTGGGACTTCACGAGCCACAAGTACTCCGAGATGGCGACCGGCCGCGAACAGAACTACTATCCCATGTGGGTCGGCAACGACGTTTATTACGTCAGTGACCTCAACGACAACACGCTGAACCTTTATCGCTACGACGTGAAGTCGAAGTCCAAGACGCAACTCACGAAGTTCACCGACGGTGACATCCGCTGGCCCGGAACCGACGGCAAGACCATCGTCTACGAGCGCAACGGCCATATGTATACTTACGCGCTCTCCAGCGGCAAGATCGATGAGGTCTCGGCGCAGGTCGCGGGCGACCAACTGAGCCGACGGCCCTACTACAAGAACGTCGCGGACTTCATCGACGGCATGTCGATCTCTCCGAGCGGCAAGCGTCTGGCGATCACTGCGCGGGGCGACCTCTTCACAGTCCCCGCCGAGAACGGCGAGACGCGCGACCAGTCCGATACGCCCGGCGCGAGAGAGGAGAGCCCCACGTGGTCCCCCGATGGACAGGAGATCGCCTTCATCAGCGACAAGTCTGGCGAGCGCAAGATCTATCGCATGCCGCAGATGGGCGGCGAATGGAAGATGGTGCCAACGACCGATGGGGACAAGATCGAGTCCTTCCGATATTCGCCCGACGGCAAGATGATCGGATATAGGACGCTCGACTACGTGAACAAACTCGTCGACCTTGAGACCGGAAAGGTCACTACGGTCTTCCAAGATCCCCAGGGCGACACGTCGACCGACTTCTCTCCGGACGGCAAGTGGATCGCCTACATCCAGACGCAGCCGAACCTCTTCGGCGCCGTCTACCTATACGACGTCGCCAACGACAAGCACTACAAGGTCACCGACGGCTTCTTCAACGATTCCTCAGTGACGTTCGACTTGAACGGGAAGTACCTCTATATCGTTTCGGCGCGCGCATTCGCATATTCGCCAAGTACGTTCGAGGTCGGTTTGCAGCAAGTAGACACGCAGCGTGTCTACGTCCTGCCGCTCAAGGCCGACATGAAGAACCCTCTGGACAAGCCGAGCGACGAGGAGCCCGTCAAAGCGACAGGCGACGATAAGAAGCCGGAAGAGAAGAAGGACGATACGTCGATCGACGTCGACGGCCTCGCGGCCCGCACGGTCGCACTGCCGTTGCCTCCGGGCAACTACAACTTCGTCATCGGCGCGAACAACGGCGTGTTCACCTATTCGAACGGTTCGCTAATGAAGTTCGACTTTGCGTCGAAGAAAGCCGACACGATCATCACCGGTGCCTCTCAGTTCGACTTTACGCCGGACAGGACCAAGTTCGCCTACGGCGCAGGGCCGGTCTGGGGCATCTCCGCCGTCCACCCGGGCGTCCAGCCCGGTGCCGGCCGCGTGAGCATGGGCGACGTCAACATGACGATCGACCCGGTCACGGAGTGGAAGCAGATGGTCCGCGAGGGCTGGCGGTATGAGCGCGACCAGTACTACGACAAGAACATGCACGGCCTCGACTGGCCTGCGGTCGGCGCGAAGTACGAGAAGATGGTCGAAAGCGCAGGAGACCGCTCCGACGTCAACTACATCATTGGCATGATGATCGGCGAACTCGGCACCGGGCACGCCTACGTCATCGGCGGAGACTTCGGACAGCCGATCGGGAACCCGACCACCGGCTCGCTCGGTGCGGACTACGAGGTGGTCGGCGACCACATCGCGTTCAAGCGCGTCCTGCGCGGCCACAACTACGAGTCCTTCGCCCGCGGCCCGCTCGGCGCGCCGGGCGTCGACGTCAAGGACGGCGACGTCCTGCTCGAGATCGACGGCCAGAAAGTGACGGCGGACATGGATCCTGACAGCCTGCTTGTCGGAAAGATCGGCAAGGACGTCACCATCAAGGTGGCTTCCGGGGCGAGCGGCGTCGACGCACGCACCTACACGGTCAAGCCGATTGGGAGCGAATCGCAACTGCGATACTTCCAGTGGGTCGACGACAATCGCAAGAGGGTCGACGAACTCTCCGGCGGCAAGATCGGCTACGTCCATGTCCCTGACACGCAGTTCAGCGGAATCACCGAGTTCATGAAGGCGTACTACGCGCTGAGCGACAAGAAGGCCTTCATCGTCGACGAGCGCTACAACCACGGCGGCTTCGTCCCGACCTTCTTCGGCGAAAGGCTCACAAGGCTGGTCATCAACGGGATCCAGTCGCGCCACGGCGAAAACATCCTCTACCCGCCGCAGACTTGGGACGGGCCGAAGGCGATGCTCATCAACCGCTACGCCGGTTCGGGCGGCGACCACTTCCCGTGGCTGTTCCGCCACCTCAAGATCGGGCCACTGATCGGCACCCGCACCTGGGGCGGCCTGGTCGGACTCAACGGGTTCCATATGTTCGTCGACGGCGGCGGCCTGACGGCGCCCGGCTTCGCCCTCTACAGCCTCCAGACGGGGCAGATCATCGCGGAGAACAAGGGCATCGACCCCGACATCACGGTGGACGACACCCCCGACCTGGTCTCGCAGGGCCACGACCCCGAACTCGAGGCCGCGGTCAAGTACCTGCTCGACGAACTGGCGAAGCACCCGGCCAAGCCGTATACCGAGCCGCAGTACCTCAAGGGCGGCGGTAACTAGCGCCCGTCCGCACCCCTCCTCCATGGCACGACCGCCAGGAGGAGGGGGCGTCCCCCTACATTTGCCGGTTTTAGGTTCCAAACCCGCCAAGTCTTGTCCTTGCCGTTGGCGGATCGGGCCCTCCTACGGAAAAAAACACGTAGGCTATGTGGGAAAAGAGCGAACGGATTGGCAAGATGCTCGTGAACATGGGCCTGGTCGATGAAGACCAGGTCAAAGAGTCACTTAAGCTCTCTTCCGACAACGGCAAGACCCTCGGGCAGAACATGTACGAGTTGGGCTATGTCACCGACTCGTCTCTGCTTCAACTCCTCGTAGCCCAGGGCGCAGCGACGCCGTGGTTCCTCAGTCAAGACCCCCCTGAGCAAAGGATTCTTCGCCTGCTCTCGACCTCCGTCATGCGCGAGCACATGCTCATTCCCATCATCCGCACGGGAGACCTTCTGCTGCTCGCGATCGCCGATGCCAAGGACCACAACGCGCTGGAGCGCGTCAGGACGCTGACCGGCCTGAGGGTCGAGTGCGTCGAAGCCCAGCCAGAACGCATTAAAGAAGTCATCGAGACGGTGATGAACGCTGAGCGAGGCACGGCCGAGCCCGAGAAGGCGTCAAAGGAAAAAGCCGACTCGAAGAAGAAAGGGAAGAAGCAAGAAGAGCCCGCGCCGGAAGAGGCAGCCGCCGAGCAGACTCCCGAGGCGCCGCCCCAGACCGAGCAGCCCGATCCTGCTCAGACCACGCCCGTCTTCACACAGTCAGAACTCGCCGCCGAGCGGCCGCACCCGCACAAGCACGGAAAGCCGCAGTCCGATGAGGCGCAACTCGCGCAGCCGCGTATCACCGTCGAGAGCGAGGTCGTCTCGCAGGACGATACCGCGCCGGTCGCGGGCCTGGTCGATCAGATCATCGCCGACTCAGTGCGGCGTGGAGCGACCGAGATCCTCGTCGAGTCGACCTCCGAGGGCCTCTCCATCCGATATAGGATCGAAGGGCAGCTCAGGTCGATCGGTGACGTGCCCAAGTCGCTCGCAGCCCTCGTCGACGCGCGCTTCAGGCTTCTGGCATCGATGGACATCCACGATGTCGACACGGCGCAGGTCGGAAAGGCGGAGTACAAGACCGCGAACAGGACGGTCAAGTTCGACGTCTGCGTAGTCCCGACCTCGTCGGGGTCGCGCTTCATGTTCCGCTCGCTGCCCGAGCGGATCGAGCCGACGCTCTTGGAGGAACTCGGTCTCGCTAAGAACGAACTCGGACTTGTGCGCGAGTCGCTGGACCACCCGGAAGGGCTCTTGCTCGTCGCTGGACCGACGATCGAGGACCGCACGGCCACGCTCTACTCGCTGCTGATGGATCTCGCCTCGCCTGCCCGTGACATCGTCACCTGCGAGGAGAACATCTACGGCTCCGTGTCCGGCGTCAGCCACAGCAACGTCAAAGTCCGTCACAGCCGGTCACGCTCCGACTATCTCAACCTCCTGCTTAAACACGCGCCCGACGTCCTGATGGTCGACAACGTCTCCGACGACGCCACCGCCCACTCGGCGGTCCGCACGGCCCTTGCCGGGCGGTTCGTCGCTGCGGGCATCGAAGCCAAGGGCGCGCTCAACACCATTGCGCGCTTGTT
>DATLWQ010000270.1:0-1870 GCA_035576225.1 Fimbriimonadaceae bacterium
AAGGTTGTCAGCCCGGCGTCCAGCATCTCACGCCACGGGCCGAGTTCGGACATGTAGTCCGCGGGGCACTGGGCGATGTGCTTGTAGTAACTGAAGTAGTAGGTGCATTTCGCGCCCCCTGTCAGCGCCCGGTGCGGCCACGGATCCGGGTGGACGCCCGCCAACCGCTGGCAAAGCCGAAACAGCGCGGCGCCGTGCTCGCTGGCAAACTTGACGGGATCCTGGGGGTGGAAGATCAGACCGTTCTCGGCCCGCTCTGTGCCCGCCAACTGCTTGCGGATCAGGTCTATCCTCGACTCGGCGCCTTGAATCCGCGCCACGGCCAATTCTGCCAACCATTTGGTGAATATGTGGATGGAGGACCTGGCCTTGCCGGGAGGCTCGCCCCACCTCCAGCCCGGTACCCAGTCGGCGAACGTCCAATAGGCGCGCTCCTGGCTGCCCTCGATCAGCCTGTCCCACGCGTCGAGAACCCTCCGAGCCTGGTCTAGGTGGACTCCCGAGACTGGCATCCGGTCATAGAGCCATTGGTCGTAGAGCATGATCACCCACCATAGGCTGAACGGCGGGATCATCTGGATCTGCCTGCTAGGGTAGCGGCTCTGAGTCAGGCCCTCTGGTGTGATGCTCCAGGAGAACTGCTCGACCGCGTTCCTCTGGAGCGCCCGATCGCGTGAGAGGTAATAACCGATCAGGGCCTGGATGCGAGTGTCGCCGACGTACTGCAGTTGTTCGTAGTAGGGGCAGTCGAAGTACGTCTCGCCTGCGCACCTCTTGACCGTGCGAACGCAGGTGTCCCAAACGTCACCTGTGCCGTCCGCCTCGAACGAGGCTTCGGGCCGCACGGGATAGCCGGTCTCCAAGGCCTCGACGCGCTCCACTTGGACCTCTGCGTCCGATTCCAAGCGCAAGTAGCGGTAGGTCCGCCACCAGCAGGGTTCAAACGTCCGCTTGCTCCCGTCGAGCACGATCTCGTCCTGATAGCCCCACATCTCCTTGCCCGAGAACTCGTCACGGTGTCCCTTCTGACCGTCCGGTTGAAAGAACGCCTCGGAGTAGGTGGCGGTGACCTTGGTGCCCGCCGGACCGTCGAGCGTGAACCGGGGGAACGCGGTGAGCAGTTCGCGATAGTCCAAGAGGAGCGGCTCAGTGGGCCTTATCAGTCCAGATTCGAAGCGCTTGCGCCCACCATCGTCGAGGTCGCAGACGAAAGGTGCCTTCGCCCTCGGCTCGTACAGCATCTGGGGCAGCGTGCGGGGAACGAGCATCCAGGGCGTACCGCCGCCACCTCCACCCCGCATCACGGCGTCGCAGACCACGTTCGGCTCGCGCCAATTCAGGCCCGCATCTCCTCCATCTGCCCACCCTGCGCCGACGGCGCGCGCGTCGATCTTCTCGCCCGGACCGACGTCGATGTAGAACGGCCCGACCTGGCTGTTCATCATTTCGAAGGTCCACCCATCCAACTTGGCGACCTCCCAACTATCTGGTGTAGACAGACCTTCGCCCTGGACGACAAGGCCCTGGCGCGCCGTGTGCTGCGCCATTGGTGCGTAGCGTCCAAAGTGCCACACCTGCACGACGATCCAGTTGGCGCCTTCCTTCAAGTGCGGGCCGATGTCGTAGTTCTCGTAGAACCAGTGGGCAGCGTCGCCCCGCTGGGGCCCGAAGCCGACTTGGTGGCCGTTGACGAAGAGCCTGTAGCGCTGGTCGGCACTGATCCTTATCGAACGCTCTCCTATCTGCCCCTGGACGGTAAGGAGCCGGCGGAAGACGAAGACACCGAGGTCGTCGGAAGGGTTCTGGCTGTAACTC
Organism: Fimbriimonadaceae bacterium; assembly: GCA_035576225.1. Lineage (GTDB taxonomy): Bacteria > Armatimonadota > Fimbriimonadia > Fimbriimonadales > Fimbriimonadaceae > JADFMN01. The sequence continues at coordinate 1,816 of DATLWQ010000270.1, forward strand.
ACCCACTTGGCCGCCCAATAGCCGGGCGCCAGGCTCAATCCGTGCCCCCAGGGAG
>DATLWQ010000271.1:0-1552 GCA_035576225.1 Fimbriimonadaceae bacterium
GTGAAAAGGTCGGTCTCAAGCCAATCGGCGGCTACAAGATGCACAACTGGGACTTCATGTGGGCGGCGGCGACCATGGAAGGGAACAGTGAGATCGCTTTTCGGGCCGCCAAGTTCTTCCACGAGCAGAACTCGAACGACATGAGGCTGATCTATTCGCAAGTCAGGTTCGGCAAATGGGATGATCTTCTGGCGACCATCGACGGGCGGGCCTTCACCGACCCGTATCGGATCGCTCTGGCCTACGGCAAGGCGATCGCTTACGCGCGAAAGGGCGACCTCAAGGCGGCGCAAAGTCAGTATTCCGATCTGCTGGACTTGATGAAGGACAGTTCCCGAACGGTCTACAAGATCGAACGTGACGTCGCGGCTGGCGAGATCGCCGCAGCACGTGGCGACTACACCGCGGCAGTCCGCTCGCTCGAAAGCGCGAAGGACGAGGAAGACTCCATGGGCCACGCGGAACTCGCCGGATGGCACCAACCAGTGCGGCAAGTCATCGGCAAGGTCCTTATCGACGCGGGTCGCTTCGCCGACGCGGAAAAGGCGTACCGCGAGAACCTCGAAGTCGACCCCGAGAACGGCTGGTCGCTGATCGGCCTCGCCCAGGCGCTGCAGGGCCAGGGCAAGACCGCGGACGCTACCCGCGTCATGGCCCGGTTCCACCTGGCTTGGCAGTACGCCGACGTCCAACTCACCGCCTCGGAGATGTGATCCTAGCCCCCTCTCCCTTACCCTAAGGGAGAGGGGGTTGGGGGTGAGGGTTCGCAAGCCTCTAACTTGCACTCCCAGACCCTCGACCCTCCACCCTAAACCCTGTAAACTGACCCCGATGGACTTCCGGATCGAAAAGGACTCGCTCGGCGAGGTTCAGGTGCCAAAGGACGCCTATTGGGGCAGCCAGGCGGAGCGCAGCAGAAAACTCTTCCAAATCAGCGGTCTCACCGAGCATCCGAAGATGATCGACGCCTACATCTTGCTCAAGAAGGCGTGCGCGCAGGCGAACACCGACCTCGGGCTGCTCGACAAAGAGATCGGCACTGCGATCATCAAGGCAGCGGACGAAGTCCTGGGCGGCAAGTTCCGCGACCAGTTCCCGGTCGACGTCTTCCACATGGGCGCGGGCACTAGTTTCAACATGAACTGCAACGAGGTCCTTGCAAACCGCGCAGAAGAAATCCTAGGTGGCAACAAGGGCGAGTACAAGAAGGTCAACCCCAACGACCACCCCAACTACGGACAGTCCACCAACGACACCTTCCCGAGCGCGATGCGCATCATGGCGCGCCTGATGATGGAAGACCTCTTTCCGGCGGTCGACCGCCTGGCGGAGGCGCTCGAGAAGAAAGGGAAGGAGTTCGACCGCGTCCTCAAGTCCGGACGCACGCACCTGCAAGACGCCGTGCCGATCCGCCTCGGCCAAGAGTTCGCTGCCTACGGTGCAGCGGTCAGGCGCAGCCGCAGATGGCTCGACCACGCGGCGTACGAACTCGAAGAACTCGGCATCGGCGGCAGCGCGGCGGGCACCGGCCTCAACACCCACCCCGACTACC
>DATLWQ010000272.1:0-11802 GCA_035576225.1 Fimbriimonadaceae bacterium
GAAGTTCACGAGCAAGGGCCCGGTGCTCTATAAGTCCAAGCGCGTTGGCCTGTGCGGCAAGGTCTTCGACTTCTACAAGTTCCGATCGATGCACACGGACGCCGACAGCCGGCTCGGCGAGGTCCTCGATAGCAACGAGAAGGACGGGCCGATCTTCAAGATGCAGAACGATCCACGCATCACCCCTGTGGGCCGCGCCATCCGTAGGACGAGCCTCGACGAACTGCCGCAGTTGTTCAACGTCTTTCGCGGCGACATGAGCCTCGTCGGCCCGCGCCCCCCTCTTCCGCACGAAGTGGAAAAGTACGACCACTATGCGATGGAGCGGCTGAGCGTGCGTCCAGGCATGACCTGCTACTGGCAGATCATGGGTCGCAGCAACCTCTCGTTCGAGGAGTGGATGGAACTCGACCACAGGTACCTCGAGGAGATGGGCGTGATCACGGACCTGAAGATCCTCATCAAGACGCCGTTCGCCGTCCTTAAGGGTGATGGCGCCTACTGAGCCGCAAGGGCCGCGCGCAGACGTCTGCGTGTTCTCCGTCCCGTTCTGGAACCCGACCTACGATGAGTTCAAACAGTGGTGGGACTGGACGCTCGACAACGCTCCCTCGGCAAGGCTCTTGGAACTCGCCAACCCCAACACGCTCAACATCGCGTACAAGAACCCACGGTTCATGGAGATCCTGCGGAAGGCGGACGCTAACGTCAACGACGGAGTGGGCATCCGGATCGCGTCGAAGATGCGCGGGGTAGAGACTAGATACAACTTCGCGGGCACCGACCTCATGCCGCGACTCTTTGAAGAGGCGCACCGTGAGATCCGCGTCTTCTTCTTCGGCGCGACGGAGGAAAGCAACAGGATCGCCGTCGAAAAGATTACGGAGCGCTACAAGAGGGTGGTCTGTGCAGGCAGAATTAACGGGTTCTGCGACCCGGTGAAGGACGCGCTGCCGATGATCGCTAAGTCGAGCGCAGATGTCCTCATGTGCGCGCTGGGTCAGCCCAAACAGGAGTTCTTTATGGCCGAGAACCTGGCCGCGCTCAACGTCAAGGTCGCGGTCACGTGCGGCGGGATGTTCGACTTCTTTTCGGAGACGAAGCCGCGCGCCCCGCTTTGGATGCGCAAGATCGCGTGCGAGTGGGTCTACCGGCTCTCGATCGAGCCAAAGAGGATGTTCAAGCGCTACGTGGTCGGCAACCCAGTCTTCCTTTGGCGGGCGCTGGTGACTCGTTCGAGCGACCTCAAGTGCGCCGCAGAATCTTCCTCAGCCCGACGGTCCATCGAAGCCCAAAACTGACGACTGCCGAGAAGAGCCCAAGCACGGGGCCGAGGTGCTTGCGCCGCAGCCGCCACATGATTTGCCAACTTTCGGGGGTCAGCTCTGAGGTCATGCGCCACCAAAGCCGGGCGACCTTCTGCCAGCCGTGAGCCTGTTTCGCGCTCAGCAGCCGCAGGTTCACGACGCCTGTCTTCGGCAGCACGGCTAGGCGCCAGCCCGCCTTGCGCATAGTCAGCCACAGGTCGTGGTCGCTCGCGTAGTGCGGAAACCGCTTGGCGTCCATCGCAAACTCCCTTGCGACCTCCGCCGGGAACATGACGCCCTGTCCGCCGGTCAGCACGATCTCGAACGGGTCCGTCGGCGCGTCGGAAGGTAGTTGCCATGGGCGGATCAGGCGGCCGTAGAGGAGGAACCCCATCGGGTCTTGATGGGAGTAGAGCAGGCGGACGTCCTCACCCTCTTGGATATATGCGGGTGCACAAGCAACGGTCTTGGAGTGTTCTCTTGCGTGTTTCAGCAGTGCTTCGAGGGTGCCAGGCATCGCATAGGTGTCGGCGTTGGTCAGGTAGATGTACCGGCAGTCGCTTTCACGCACGGTGTCAAACCCCTTTTGTACGCAGTGGGTCCAGTAGTGGTCCGCGCCGACAGTGACCTCCTCGACCTGCGAGGCGATGTCTGTCGGTAGCGCGTCGCCTGCGTTGACGACGAGGACGTGGAGACCTTGGACGCCCTGGGAAAGGAGGGAGGAGACGGTGCGGCGCAGTTCGTCGGGCTCGTTGTAGGTGGGCACAATCGCCACGACCTCGCACTGCATTGGCACAGTTTACTAGAGCCCATACCAATGCTGGATTTGAGTCTGGCTGGCTTCCCGTGCGAATGCGGGCAAACAGGTTCAACCCAATCACAAATTTACTTGCCGGTCAGTTTGCGCGCCGAGACTCCTACCAGTTCAATTGGCACGCCTGCGTGGAACGTTTCAATCGTGGTGTCCTTTGTACGCTTTATTTGCCCGAAGCGAGCGCGGCTGATTTCATTGCCGCTCGCGCTCGTGGTTGCAGTTTCGGCCGCTGCGCAATCGGTCCAGACTGTGTACGTGTCGCCGGAGGGGAACGACCTGAACAGCGGTTCTGCCACCTCGCCCAAGCAGACGCCGTTTGGCGCGCTCGGCGCGGCCCGGTCCATCCGCTCAGCGTCGCCTGGCACCCAGGTGATCCTACAGTTCCAACCAGGCACGTACTACATGACCAGTTCGCTCCAATTGGTCGGTTCGGACAGCGGCACGTCCGGCGCGCCCCTCATTTTCCGCGGAACCTCCAAGGACGTTTTCTTTGACGGTTCGAGGCCCGTATCGGGCTGGCAGAAGGTCTCCGGATCGGACTACAACCGGCTGAGCCCAGGCGCGCGCGACAACGTGTTCGTCGCACCGCTCACGCAGATGTTCGGAACTGGAAACTTTGCCGTGTCGACACCGATCGAGACGGGCGTGATGAGCAGGCGCGGCTTCCAGTACACCACCGTCGATGCCTGGTCGACGCTCATTTTCAACGGCAAGGCCATGAACCTCGCGCGCTACCCGAACACTGGGTGGATGACCGTGCCCTCCTATCACGATGGCTCCGCCAGCAGCATCGAAGTCACAGATCCGACGCCCTACGGCTGGCAGAACAACGGCGACATCTGGGCTCACGGCTACTATGCGTGGGACTGGGCGGACTCCTACGAGCACGTAACGAATTTCGATCCGTCGACAGGCAAAATGAACTTCGAGCAGCCTTCGAAGTACGGTATTTCGGCCAACCACCGCTTCGTGATCGTCAACGCGCTCGAGGCTGTCGATGCGCCAGGCGAATTCTACGTCGACAGGTCGCGGGGCTTGGTGTTCTTCTTCCCGCCGATGCTTGGTGCGACGGACGCGCAGAAGATCGATAGCCTCAACGCTGGCACGAGCCTCACGACGACCGGCACGGCGCTGGTCGACCTCTTGAACGTGTCAGACGTTACGTTCGAGAACATCACTTTCCAGGGCGGACGGGACAGCGCCGCGGACGTCCGTTACGCCGCGCGCGTCTCGTTCAATGGCTGTACGTTCCGCAACTTCGGCCAGGACGCCCTACGAATCTATGGTGGAACCGACCACTCCGTGATCTCGAGCGACTTCTACGACCTCGACGAAGGCGGAATCCTCCTCTATGGTGGCGATCGGACGGGACTCGCCCCCTCGGGCCACCTCATCGACAACTGCTATTTCCACAACTACAGCCGAGTCGTCGGCGCGTTCAGGCCCGCCGTCGACATCTGGGGCGTCGGCAACACGGTCAAGAACTGCCGGATCGAGGACGCGCCGCAGTCGGCGATCGTTCTGCACGGCAACAACAACTTGATCGAGTACAACGACATCCAGCGAGTCTGCCTGGAGACCAACGACTCCGGCGCGATCTATGTCGGCAGGAACCCGACCTTCCAGGGCAACCAGGTCATCAACAATAAGTTCACGGACATCAACTCGAGCCTGTCGGGCAACTATTCGAACTTTACGGTGGGCGTCTACGTGGACGATATGGCAAACGGCATGACCATCGCGATGAACGTCTTCAAGAACGTCCAAGTCGCGGTGGTCATCGGCGGCGGGCGCGACAACACGATCGACAACAACTACTTCTTCGACTGTCCGGTCTCCGTGCACTTTGACGCGCGAGGCAAGTCGTGGATGAGCGGATTCCTGACCGCCTGGAACGTGTCCGGCATGCTGGCCGAGGTCCCTTACCAAGGTTCGGTCTGGGCGAACGCGTATCCGAACTTCCCGAAGTACCTCAATGACGATCCAGCGAGCCCGAAGCGCGACACGCTGACCCACAGCGTCTGCGTCGGCAACACGAATTGGCTTCTCCTCCTCGACGGACTGAAGACCTCGTCGAACCTCAAGACCAATCCGCCGATCTACGCCGACTACAACAGCGTCACGCTGACAGACCCCGGATTTACCGACATGGCGAACGAAGACTACACGTTCAACAAGCGCTCTTCTCTCCGACGCCTCAAGATCAAGACGATCTACACGGACAACGTCGGGCTCTACACCGACGGGTATCGCTACACGCTTCCTTAGGGGACGGACCAGCCAGACACCCAGCAGCGATGGGCCGGCGCCACCGTGCGTCGGCCCTATGACTTTGGCTGGCGGGGGCGTCTCGTCCAGATGCGGAGGGCTGAAGCAAGCCCCGTCCTGGTGAGGAGCAGGAACGGCTTGGACCGGAACACGGCCCGCGCCCTCTCCTTCGCTTCGTCCCACCTCGCGGCGCCGAGCAACAGCACCGCCGCTCCGAGTTCGAGAAGCGCCTCGCGGTCCCGGAGCATCTTCTCAAGACTTGACCGCTCGCGTCCGTCGAGTTTGCCGACGTAGAGGTCGCGCATGCGGACCTCTTCAATCCTGAACTTCTCGGCTTGTGAGACGGTCTTGCTCACGTCGTGCAGCCTGTAGGCGGAGAGCGGCCTGGAGATCCAGCGGGGGCGCTCCCCCGCGAAAACGAGCCGGAGCCAGTATTCAAAGTCCATGACGTAGTGGAACGACTCATCGAGGCCACCTAGCTGGTCATAGAGCGAGCGCCGCCAAAACGTCGACGGCTGCGAGATCGGGCAGTTCACCAGCCACTCGGCCCTGCTCCCTGGAAGCTTGTAGATGCCCTCGTGGACGTCGAACCCCTCGCCGAACTTAAGCGTCGGCGCAGTCACCCAGTTCCAATCCGGATGTGCGATGAAAGCCTGCGCCACGGTGTTGAGTGCGCCTGGCAAGAAGACGTCGTCACTGTTCAGCCAGCACAGGACGTCGCCGGTCGCCTCGGCAAAGCCCTTGTTGATCGCATGCGACTGGCCTTTGTCGGGCTCGCTGACCCAGTAGGCGATGTGCTCGGAGAAGGATTCGATCACCTCCTTGCTATCGTCAGTGCTGCCACCGTCGATCACGATGATCTCGACGTTCGGGTAGTTCTGTGCGACGATCGAGCCGAGCGTCTCCTTGAGATAGGCACCCTGGTTATATGACGGGGTTACCACTGTGATCTTCGGAGTCTCTTCGATTGAGCGCTGCATTGAACCTGGCGGCATTGTGGCCGATACCTGTGTGCAGGCACAATCCGTGCCTGCCACCCATGCCTCGTCGCGTCGGGTTCCGTACCGAAAACCTAGTCTCAGCCCTAGGTTCAGGCGAACCACTGGCCGAGTATAATCTAAGGGGCGTTCCCACGCGTCCGGGCGCGTTTGAGTCATGTATAAAGTCCACGTTCGAAGAACCGTCGTGCTCGCTGTGGTCGGCCTCGCAGCGGGGCTTATTATCGCGTTCGTGAGTCCGAACGTCTATGAGGGGACGGTCGAAATGCTGCTCGGTTCGAACATGGGCAACGACCGCGCGACCTCTGAGGACTACGATCCCGAGGTCCAAAGCATCCTCAACAGGAACAACCCGCAAGGCGTCCAGACGGAGCGCCAACTCCTCAGCAGTGAGACTGTCTTCTACTCCGCGCTCAACAAAGTCGACCCCAAACTGCTCCCGGACTGGCAGCGCTTCTACAAGATGTACGACGTCGTGACGGCTCGGACCCCGAACCCGAACGAGCAGGGCGCCGGCGTGGCGCAGGTCAAGGTCCGGGCGTACTCGCCACGGCAGGCTCAGCTGATCGCCAACGCTGTGACCGAGGCCTACAACGAGATTCGACGCAAGGCGGCTTCGGAATCCGTCAACGATGCGATCAACTATCTCAAGACCCAGATCGATGCAACGCAGCAGCAGCTGACCGCCTCAGAAGACGCGTACCAGGCGTACAAGGAGAAGATCCGCATGGCCTCCATGGATCGCGCGCTTGTGGACGAAACGGACTTTCAGCACAACATCAGGTCTTCGCTAGAGTCGGCCAGGTCGGACTACGACGGCGTCGACTCGAGCATCCAGGAGATGATGGCCCTGATCGCACAGATGCCGGACGAGATCCCCGACTCGTCTTCCTCCGTGCGCAACCCGCTCATTGACCAGATCCAAGCGGACGTCGCGAAACTGGAGACGGAGCGGGCGAACCTCCTTGCGCAGTACACCGAGAAGAACCCGAAGGTCATCCAGAACACGGAGGCGCTGAACGACGCCCGCAAACGGCTCGAAGCGGCCAAGCAGGATCCGACCGCGCCGGGCTACGACACCACTCGGACCAACCCGAAGAAGACCGAACTGGAGAACAACCTCGCGAACGCAAAGGCGAAGCGCGCCGAACTCCAGGGCCGCATCGACGCTCTGCAGGCAGCGCTCGACCAGCAGGACCAAGTTCTTGCTGACACTCCAGCGAAAGAGGTCAAGATCAACCAGCTTCAGCGCGACCGTTCGATCTTCGACCTGAAGTACAGGCGGCTCAAGGCGCAGTTGGAGGAGTTGCAGAACCGGAAGGAGACCGGTCCCCGCGCCGCCGTTGTGATGGGCGAGGGCGCGCGCGCCGAAGACGAGCCGGTCGCCCCTGACAAGATCAAGTTTGCGTTCATCGGCTTTCTGGCGGGAGCCAGCATAGGACTGGTGTTCAGTTTCGCGCTCGAGTCCCTTCGACCCAGGGTCTACACCTCCAGCCAGTTGGCGGACCTCACGGGCCTGCCAGTGGTCGCCAGCCTGCCAGGCGCCCTAGGAGTGAGCAGGAGCAAGGCGATCGAATCGCTCTCGAACGCCAACGCGGCTCCGATGGAGAGTTTCCGCAACATGGCGTACACCTACCTTGCGGCAGGTGCATCAGCCGGACAGTCGGTTCTGTTCACGGGCATCGGTTCGGCGGGCAGCAGTTCCATCTCGGCGGCACAGTTTGCGGTCGCCCTGGCACAGGCCGGTATCAAAGTGGTGTTGGTCGACGCCGAGCGGACCAGGCAGGTCGTGACCAACGGTTTCCGCGCAAACGACAAGCGGGGCATCAGCAACGCCTTCCACGAGGGCTCGGATCCGACCGAGTTGCTCATCGACACCAAGCACGAACACCTCAAACTGTTGCCGATCGGAACGGTGCCCGACGCTCTTGCTTCGCACGCGGACTTTTCGAAGGTCGAGGCGATCGTGGCGGCGCTTAGGGCGCACGCCCAGATGGTCGTGATCGCGGTCTCGCCCGCCGACGTCCTCGCGGATGCGGCGGCCTTCGCATCGAGGGTCGACGAGGTCTGCCTCAGCGTGTCGGCCAAGACCAACGAGTATTCCAGCGTGCCGATGGCGTACGAGATCCTGCACAAGGCGGGCGCAAAGTCCATCAAACTCGTCCTGACCGACTCCGGCAAGGACGGCGAGCCGTTCTCGACGCCCTCTTCGATCCAGAGGGCCGGTTAGAGGGGGCTCGCGATGGCGACCTCCGTCTCCGTGCTGATACCGGCCTACAATGCGGAGGCGACGATCGAGCGCGCCGTATCCTCGGCGCTCTCGCAGCACCCAGAGCCCAAAGAAGTGCTGGTCGCGTGCGACGGCTGTACCGACGCGACGGCGCACATCGCGAGGTCAGCCGGGGCGACGGCCCTCGAACTTCCGAAGGCCAACGGCGCCGTGGCCAGAAACGCGGCGGCGAAGGAGGCGAGCGGGAACTTCTTCTTCTTCCTCGACGCCGACGATTGGTGGGAGCCTGGCAAGATCGAAGCGCACCTCAAAGTCTGGAAGCGCAAGGCACCCAGTTTCGTCATCGACCGGGCGGTGCCGCGGCTGCCAGACGGCGGTCGCGCCTACTGGACGGCAGGGCTGAACTACGACGGCCCGTCCGAATGGCGCTACTTTCTGAGCCACAACGCCTGGGCGAGCGGATCGAGTTTTTCGGTGACGGCCGACAACTACAACAGGGTCGGCGGCTTTAGAGAGCAGCTCAACAAGTTCCAGGACGTCGACTTCATTCTTCGTTGCGCGCACGAGTGCGGCGATGCGTACAACATCTCGCGGTCCTACACCAACTACAGCATATCCGACGCGCCCTCGGTCTCCAAGACAACAGAGCAGATCGAGCAGAACCTGCAGGCGCTCTTCAAGGGCTGGCCGTTCGTCAACGACGGCGAGAAGGAGGCGTTCGCCTCGCACGCTTACCTGACGGCCGCCGAGGTGACACCCTGGCCGCAGAGCGTCGAGTTCTTCAAAAAGGCGCACTGGCCTGTGACGCACCGCTTCTTCTGGAAGTGCTTGTACCAGAGCCTGCGCAGGAGGGCCGCCTAGGTGTCGCTCCCGGCAATCAAGCGCGCGACCAAGATGCCTTCTCCAGAGGAGTTGGCGGCGCGCGTACGCGGCTCGCAGAGCACGCTCATGGAGCGCGCGCTGATCGGTTGGGGCGTCGTCAACATCGTCTTGATCCTGATGCAGATGTTCGTCTCGCCATTCGGGGCGGGCGTTGGCGTCAACATCGGCAACCTGAACAAGTACTTCATGTTCAGCCTCGCCGCGTGGGTGATGGTAGCACTACTGCGCAAGGCCGCGCCGTTGCGGGTGCCGGGCGCGATGGTGTTCGTCGTGCTCGTGCAAGTCTGGTTTACGGTCTCCACAATCGTCGCGCAGTTGCAACTCGGCAGGAGCCGAGAGTTCATGTCGGCGGACTACGTCCTCGTGACCTACCTGCTGTGCTTTGTCAACGCTGCGATGATGGTCTACATGGAGCCGAGACTGCGCATCTGGCTAAAGCGCGCCGTCGTCGGGCTCTGCCTGGTGTCGTCGTTCTTTGCGGTCCTGCAGTTCCTCAACTTTGGCCCTGCGATCGCCGTCGCCAACGTCATGGTCGGTGTGGGAGACATATCCAACTGGGGCGGACAGGGCGGCGTGCGTGCGATGGGGCTCTTCCCCGGCGTCGGGACACAGGTCACGTACAACCTCATCGCCATCGCGCTCATCGCGTCTGCGCTCTTCCAGCGCAAACTCAAGTTCGTCGAGATCGCCGTGATCGTCGTACTCACGGGCACGATCCTGATGACCCAGGTTCGCAACTCGCTCCCGATGGTCGCCCTCGTGCTCTTGCCGCTCATCGTGCTCTTCGTGCGTCGGCACAAGGTGCAGTCGATCCCCTACGTTGTTGCTGGCCTCGTGGCGCTGGCCGTCCTTCTTATGGTTGGCGGCGACAGGTTCAACTACATGTTCTCAGGGGACACGTCGACGTTCGACTACCGGCAGGACGTGCTCTGGCCGCAGGCGAGGAGCATCTACCAGCAGCGGCCCTGGTTCGGCATCGGCGTCGAGCCCGCGTTCACAGGCGCCGATACCCTTACGAGGGACCGGTGGTCTGACGGGATCATCATGGACAACGGCTATCTCGTGACTCTCGCTTTCGGTGGCCTGCCGGCCCTGTCGTTCATGGTGCTCGCCATCGTGGCCGGTGCGCTTGGAAGTCTTCGATTGATCGTAAACAGGTCGTTCGGTGCGATGGAGCGCGGCTTTGCGCTCGTCGCGGGCGTGATCGTGCTGCACTTCGGGTACGAAATGTACTTTGGAAACATGTTTACGAACGTCTCTTTGGCGATGTTCTACTTTATCCTGGCCGGGGCCGCGCTGCCGTCGAAGGGCGTCGCTGACAAGGCCAAGTCACTGCTCGGCGCACTGCGAGAGAGGGCCGCGGCGGCCTAACGTCGCATGAGCAAGACCCGCAGCACATTCTTTCTGGGCCTGGCGAGGACCCTCGGCATCCTGGTCCAACTCATCAGCGTCCCGATCGTCTGGGACGTGCTGGGCAAGGAGATGTTCGGCGTCTGCTTCTTCCTCATCGCTGTCGGACGCTGGGTCTCGCTCATCGACATCGGCTATGCGGACGGCGCCCAGAGACTGATCACGCGGGCGTTCGATTCCGGCGACCGTGAGCAGGGGTTTGCGGTCTTTTTCACGCACCTTTCGCTGATCCTGCTGCATGCGATCGTCGGGTTCTCCGTCTTCGTGGGTCTGGCATGGGTGGTCCACATTCCTGAGATCCATGCCACGGGCGCGCCCCTGTCGCTCTTCTTCGCTGGCGCGTGCGTTTTCGCCGCGCAGTACCTCTTCCAGGGGATCACGATGTATTTCAACGCGAGCCGCCAGTTCCGATATCTGTCGCTGGCAAACGGCTCGCAGTTCTTGATCTCGGGACTGCTCGCTCTCGGACTCACGCTCTACTACCGGACTCCCCAGGCTTATCTGGCGGGCTTTGCGATCGGAAACGGCGCGATCTTCGTCTTCAACGCGATACGTGCCGTGTCCCAGGCTCGCGCGGAAGGTGCGCATCCGACTTTCGACACGGGTGCGTTCAAGTACTGCTTCGGCTTTGGCGCAAAACTGTATCTGACCCGCGTCAGTAGCGTCACGATCGGCACGTTCGACCGCATCGCCATCACGAACGTCCTTGGCCCCGCCCAACTGACGCCCTACGCCAACGCGGCACGAATCCCCGAAGCAGCGAACGAGGCCCTCCCTCTGAACCAGACTCTTCTCCCGGACTACACAAGGGCCGCGATGGAGGGAGAGAGGCAGTTTGCGGAGATCGTCGACCGTGGCACCCGGATATCTCTGATGGCTGGCTGCGGGCTCATCTTCGTACCGGCAGCGTTTGGCGGGCCGGTCCTGCACCTATGGCTCGGGAGCAAGTACGTGCCCGAGATGGCGGTCATCATGGCGCTGATCGGATTGTTCCGCGCCTTCGAAACGTTCTTCGGCGGATTGGCGCAGGCGATCCTGGCTCACGGCACGCCCCAGAAAGTGACCTGGCTGACGATGGTGAACGCCGCGCTGATCCTTGCCTTCACATACCCCGTCGCAGCCGCTTGGGGCATCGTCGGCGTCGCAGCACTCAGGGTGGCCATCCATATCGTCCAATTCGTTCCGGTCTGCTGGTACTTGGGGCGCTTCGTCGTCAGCGGGATCGCCTTTTTGCCTTGGGTCGAGCGGTTGGGTGGGACGATCGGCGTCGCAGGGGTGTTTGCTGCGGGTGGTTACTGGGCCAGCCACACCGAAATCATGGCTTCGCACCCCTGGCTAGCGCTGTTGGCGGCGCCGCTTGCCGCGGCCATATTCTTCTATGTCACGGACCGCCTAGGGCTCGCTCCCATCCCTACAGGGATCAAGAAGAGGGTCAGGGCGCTCGTCGTTAGGCAGCGAGCCTGATCAATCGCGTTGGTTGCGAGGTGAGGGGATAAGTGATAGAATCCTTTGAGTATGGCGAGACTCAACCTTGGCACTGGGCTCCGCCGTTTCATACGTCCCGAGACCGTCTGGTCGCCGCGGCGCGTGTTCGCCAGTCAGGTACGGCCGAGGAGATACGCTCCAAAGGAGACCGTCGAGTGCGAACTTCCCTGGGGTAGCAAGATCCTGGTTCGGCACGACGAGTACATCGGGTCGGTCATCGTCTCATGGCTCCTCTACGACCTGAGCGTCTGCGAAATGATCGCTCGACTGTCGTCGCGAGGGGAACTGATGGTGGACGTCGGCGCAAACATCGGGCAGATGACCTCGCTCCTCGCAGCGTGTGCTGGCCCAAAGGGAAGAGTGTTCTCTTTTGAGCCTCACCCGGTCATCTTTGGGCAGTTGGAGCGC